>JBGSNJ010000172.1:0-1792 GCA_041739715.1 Aestuariivirga sp. | reverse complement strand
CCACGGGCAGCACCTGCCCCAGAGACAGCCGCACCGGGCCAGGGCGGCTGGGTGAGTGACCTCTTGCGCCGGGCATCGCGCGACGACGAAGAGTTCGCGCCACGCGGCGCTTCTGCGCCCGCACAAAATTCGCGTACGCCGCTTCATGTGGTGGAGAGCCTCAACTCGCTGTCGATGGACATTGCCAGAGCCATCGATCACGACGCTTTCGTCGACCTTTGGGAGCGGTATCAGCGCGGCGAGCGCAATGCCTTCACGCGGCGGCTTTACACGCTGCAGGGCGAGCAGACTTTCGACGAGATCCGCCAGAAGTACACGCGCGAGCCGGAGTTCCGCGCCGCCGTTGATCGCTACATCACGGATTTTGAAAAGCTGCTGGCCGACGTTTCGCGCAACGACCGCGACAACATGATGACCCAGACCTATCTGTCGTCGGATACCGGCAAGGTCTACACAATGCTTGCCCATGCGGCCGGGCGCTTCTCGGGCTGATTAATAACGCGCCCAGGACCAACGTACAAAAAAACCCGGCCTCGCGGCCGGGTTTTTCATTTTGGAGCCTGAGGAAAGGTATCAGTCTTCGCTCTCGGCCAGCTTGACGAGTTCCTCGCCGCTTACGGTCTTTTCGGTAACCTTGGCGCGGGAGACGATCAGGTCTACGACCTTGTCCTCATAGATCGGGGCGCGCAGACCAGCAACGGCATCGGGATGCTGGCGGAAATATTCGAACACCTGCTGTTCCTGTCCCGGATAGCGCCGGACCTGGTCATAGATCGCCCGCTGCAGTTCTTCCTCGGAGACCTGCAACTGTTCCTTCTCGCCGATACCTGCAAGCACCAGGCCGAGGCGAACGCGGCGTTCGGCGAGCTGCTGATATTCCTCGCGCGCCTTCTCTTCGGTCGTTTCCTCGTCTTCAAACGTCTTGCCGCTGCGCTCCAGTTCGCCAGTCACCTGACCCCAGATGTTGTCGAACTCCTGCGCAACCATCTTCTGTGGCAGCTCGAAGCGGACCTTCTCGTCGAGACTGTCGAGGATCTGGCGCTTTACCCTTGCCTTGGCGAAGTTGTCGTAGCGGCCCTGCAACTGCGAGCGGACCGCATCGCGGAGCTTTTCGGCACTCTCGACGCCAAGCTGCTTGGCCAGGTCGTCGTTGATCTCGATCTTGCCGGGCTTTTCAACCTTGGTCACCTTCACGGCAAATTCGGCTTCCTTGCCGGCAAGGTGCGGCGCCTGGTAATCGGCCGGGAAAGTCACCTTCACGGTGGTTTCGTCGCCGGCCTTGGCGCCGATGAGCTGATCCTCGAAACCGGGAATGAACCGGCCGGAACCAAGCACCAGTGTCGCGTCGGTATCGGTCCCGCCGTCGAAGGGGGTGCCATCGATCGAACCGGCATAGTCCATGGTGATGCGATCTTCCTTGGCAGCCTTGCCCTTCTTTTCCTCATAAGGGCGGGCGCTTTCGGCGATCTGCTCGACCTGTTCCTCGATCTCCTTGTCGGAGACTTCGGCGACGGGCCGCTCGATCTCGAGCGTCGAGACGTCCGGCAGGTCGAAATCGGGCAGCACCTCGTAGGCGATGGTGAATTCGAAATCCTGTTCGCCGCGAAGGATTGCGTCGGCTTCCTTCTCGTCTTCGGTCATGGCGACGTCAGGCTTTTGCGCCGCACGCTCGCCGCGCTCAACCAGCACCTGTCCGGTCTGCTTGTTGATCAGGTCGTTGACGATCTCGGCCATCGCCTGCCGGCCATAGACCTTCTTGAGATGCGACATGGGCACCTTGCCCTGGCGAAAT
>JBGSNJ010000161.1:0-1919 GCA_041739715.1 Aestuariivirga sp. | reverse complement strand
GGCGTTCACGCGGCCCTCGGCGCGGTGCCGCGGCAGCAGTGCTCCTCGCGCTCATGGACAACGCATATGGACGACGGTCGCAGTGCAGGCAGATGCCGCATGAAGTTCTTCCAAGGAAGCGCCGGCCCCTGCCCTCGCCGCAGGACGGAGGGCAAGGGCCGGCAACACTTGGCACTCAGGCCGATTTGAAGCGGGCCATGATCTCGGCACGCAGCGGGTTGGTGAGCGTGGAAGCCGCGCCGAACTCGAGCGGCGCCAGCAGTTCGGCCGCCGGATAGAGAACCGGATTCTCCAGCATGGCCTTGGGGACCAGCGTGTTGGTGCGGGAGTCAGTCGACGGATAGCCGTGGGCTTCAACCTCCTTGGCGTTGATCGCCGGCGTCAGCAGGTAATCGATCAGCGCATAGGCGGCGTCCGGATTGGGCGCGCCCTTGGGGATGGCATAGAAGTCGCTCCAGATCTCGCCGCCCTCCTTGGCCAGCACATAGACCATCTCCGGCATGTCGCGCTGCAGCTGCACCGCATCGCCCGTCCAGCACACGCTCATCCAGGCATCGCCCGAGATCAGCGAAGGCTTGTAGTCGGAGTTGATGCCGAAGAGATGCGGCTTGCTGGCAATCAAAAGCTTCTCGGCGTCGGCGAGTTCCTTCTCGTCATTGGAGTTGAAGGAGTAGCCGTAGTACTTCAGCGCATTGCCGATGGTGGTGAGCTGGTAGTCATGCACCATGGCGCGGCCCGTCGCTTCGTTCTGCACCAGATCCCAGAACTCCTTCCAGCTCGTGGGTTTCTGCGGCATGGCCTTGGAATTGTAGACAAAGCCGGTGGTGCCCCAGTCCTTGGGCACGGCATAGACCACGCCGTCGATGGACCCCTCGGCCGTGAATCGCTGCTCCTGCGTGGAGGGATCGTAGTTGGGCAGGCGCTTGAGGTCGAGCGGCTCGATGAGGCCCAGGTCCTTGTAGGTCGAGATGGCATAGTTGGTGGGCACGAAGACATCCCAGCCGGTGGAGCCCGCCTGCAGCTTGGCCAGCATCTCCTCGTTCGAGCCGAAGACCGCGACGTTGATCTTGACCCCGGTGTTCTTGGTGAAGTTGTCGAGGTTTTCCTGCGCGAAATAGCTGGGCCAGGTGGTGAAGTTCACCGTACCCGAGAGTTCGGCATGGGCCTTGCGCGGCCTGAGGCCCGGCACCGCGCTGCTCATCACCGCCGTGGCGAGGCCGAGGCCCGTCACGCCGAGGAAGTGGCGGCGGCTGACGCTGCCCTTCTGATAGCGGCGCAGTTCCTCGAGAAACTTCTGCGTCGAGATATGGTCCTTGGTCATTCGTCTTCTCCCTGTTGTTCTTGGTTACTCATTCGGCAGCAGGCGCTCGGCATCCTTGCGCCAGCCTGCCGCAAGCACGTCGCCGATTTCGAAGGCACCGGCATCGCGTTCCGACATGCGGGGCGCCATGACCATGAACTCACCAAGCCGGTCATTGGCAACGCGATACTCCGTATGCTCGCCGAGGAAGATGCGGTTCAGCACCCTGACCTCGAGCTTCTGCGAAAGGCCCTTCGGCAGTTTCGCGGAGGTGGCCGCGATCTCGATCATCTCGGGCCGCACGCTCAGGATCTCGGCGCTCGTGGGGCCGGCGAAGAAATTGGACTTGCCGACGAAGTCGGCGACATAGCGGTTGACCGGGCGGTCATAGAGGTCGCGCGGGCTGCCGCTCTGCACGATGCGGCCCTCACGCATGACGCAGACCCGGTCGGACATGGACAGTGCCTCTTCCTGGTCATGCGTGACGAGGAGAAAGGTGATGCCGACATCACGCTGGAGTGTCTGCAGCTCGATCTGCATGTCGCTGCGCAGCTTGCGGTCGAGCGCGGCCAGCGGCTCGTCCAGCAGCAGCACGGCCGGCCGGTTGATGAGCGCGCGG
>JBGSNJ010000139.1:0-4309 GCA_041739715.1 Aestuariivirga sp. | reverse complement strand
GACGACGAAGGCGAGATCGGCGGTTCCGTCATCGCGCCGTCTTTGCAGGAAGGCGGCGAAATCGGCGCTGGTCATGGACTTGCCGGCCTCGTCCAGCACAACGGTGAAGCCGCGCGGCGGCAAGGCGCCGGCGATCAGCTGCGCTTCCTCGGCGATGCGTGAAGCCGCGCTGCCGGCCTGGGATTCGGCAAACTCGATCACCGCAAGACGAGAGATACCGGCCTTCCGCCCAAGGGCTTCGCTGCGCTTGCGGTACTCCTCGGCAAGCTCCTTTTCCGGACCGGCCTTGAGACGGCCCACGGCAATGACCGATAGCCGCACGGCTCAGACCGCGACGCGTTCCTGCGGTGCGTGTTCCGACCACAGTTTCTCGAGGTTGTAGAAGCTGCGCACCTCGGGACGGAACAGATGCACGACCACATCCCCGGCATCGACCAGGACCCAGTCGCATTGCGGCATGCCTTCGATCCGGAGATTGCGGTGACCGGCCTCCTTCAGCCTGTCCACGAGCTGGTCGGCGATGGCGCCGACGTGCCGGTTTGAACGGCCCGAGGCCACGACCATGCTGTCGGCCAGCGCGCCCTTGCCGTCGAGGTTGATGGTCACCACGGCTTCGGCCTTGGCGTCATCGAGCTGCGCCAGCACCATGTCCAGCAGACCGGGCTTGGCCGGCTTTGCGGCTTTGCGTGCAGGGGCGGCCTTTCCGGCCTTGGGCTTGGCCTTCGGCACCTTGGCCTTGGCAGCTTTCGCGGGCTTCGCGGTCTTGACCGGCTTGGCTGCCGCCTTTTTGGCAACAGGCTTCGCCTTCGCTGCGGCCTTAGGCGCAGCGTTCTTCTTCGCTGGTGCTTTCAGGGGTATCGTCCTCTTTCAATGCGCAGGTCTTCATCAGACTGGCGATCATGTCCCGAACAGGTGACAACAACGGCAAACTAGGCCCTCCGGTCCTGCCATTCAAGGGCCAGTATGTTACGCTGCGATGACACGGTGAGGCGCCGGCCGAATGTTGGCATCCGGCCGCTTGGCTTCGCGGGCAAAGGGGCTAAGTGCCAGCCAGCCGCAAAAGGACTGCACCAGGCCGCGGGCGCCGTCGATCTCGAGCCGACCGGCCTCGCGTTCGGCATTCAGGCGGCTCAGCCCCATCCACACGGCGGTCATGCTGCGCAGCGATCCCTCGACATAGATGTCGATCGGATAGCCAGGTTCCACATAGCAGAGATCCACGCTGCCTTCAGGCTCGACCACCATCCAGTAGGATCGTTGGTTCGACTTCATTTCCGGAAAGTGGAATCTGATCGTGCAGCGGAGGTCGGGCGGCGGCGCGATGCGCAGTCCGCGCCGCATGTCCCACATCAGCAGCGTCGGATCGAGTGTGCGCAGCGTCAGCTCGGTTTCCACCCAGCGCTGTCCCCAGTTTCCCAGTGCCATCACGATCGGCCGGAGTTCCTCGCCGGCCGGAGTCAAACGGTAGTCGCTCGCGCCGGCACTCCGGTCAACCGTGACGATCCCGGATTCCTCCAGCTCCTTCAGGCGCTTCGACAGCAGCGTCGGAGACATGCGTGGAACGCCGCGGCGCAGGTCGTTGAACCGGGTCGATCCGGACATGAGCTCGCGGATCAACAGTGGAGTCCAGCGTGAACAGACGATCTCCGCCGCCATCGCAACCGGGCAGAACTGCCCGTAGCTTGTGGATTCGGGCATGCGAACCTCCCTGATGATTACCCCAGAGCGGCAGCACCATACCATGCCTGTCAGCCCCCGAGGCAGTACAGATTCTGAACTGGAGCGACGGAAGCGGACGGGCCAACAAGCTGCTCATCGCTGATCGGAGGACATGCTCATGACTGCTCTGCCCATGACGAAGCCGGAACGCCGTCCCTCGCTTCTTGCCATTGCCCAGACGCTGGGCCAGCAGTTCGCACGGCGCGCGGCGAAGGCCGACGAGGAGGACTGCTTCGTCGCCGACAACTATGCCGCACTGAAGACATCAGGCCTTGTGGAGGCGGGCGTTCCTGCGGAGTTGGGAGGCGGCGGCGCCGAAATCGCAGCACTCGCCGACATGCTGCGGATACTTGCGCATCACTGCAGTTCGACCGCACTCGCCTTCTCGATGCACACGCATCAGGTGACGATCCCGGCATGGCGCTGGAAAACCCAGAAGGTTGCGGCCGTGGAGCCCCTGCTCAGGCGCATCGTCGCCGAGAAGCTGATCCTGCTCTCGAGCGGCGGCTCCGACTGGATCGCAGGCTCCGGACGGGCCGTGCGCGTCGAGGGCGGCTACAGCATCAATGCCCGCAAGATCTTCACCTCAGGCGCGCCGGCCGGCGATCTCCTGATGACCGGCGCCGTGCTCGAAGAGGACGGACATGAGCCGATGGTTCTTCACTTCGGTATACCGATGACTTCGCCCCATGTGCGCATCGATCCGGTCTGGCGCACGCTGGGCATGCGCGGCACGGGCTCGCATGACGTGCTGATCGAGGGCCATGTGATTCCGGAAACGGCCGTAGCCCTCAAGCGCAAGGCCGGCGAATGGCATCCGCTGTTCCATACCATTGCGACGATGGCTTTCCCGCTGGTCTACGCCGCCTATCTTGGCGTTGCCGAAAGCGCCTGCAGCATCGCCGTCGAACTTGCCCGCAAGCGCCGCGCCGACCACAATGTCACGCAGCTCATTGGACGCATGCAGACGGAACTTGCGGGCGCACAGATGGCGCACCGCCACATGGTCGAGGCAGCGTCGCGCGGCACCACGTCAGCCGAAACCGTCAACGACGTGATGATCGGCAAGCGCCTCGTGACCGAGCATGGCATTCGTGCCGTGGAGTTCGCCATGGAGGCCGCCGGCGGTGCGGGTTTCTACCGTTCACAGGGTCTGGAGAGAAGGTTCCGCGACATCCAGGGCGCGCGCTACCACGTCCTGCAGGCTGGTCCGCAAGCGACCTTCGCCGGCTCGCTCGCGCTCGGGCTCCCTGTCGATAAGGTCTTCTAGTCGGAGGGTCCCGCACCGGACTTTACCGCGTTCACAGCAGGCCTCTGTCTGCTGCGAATTGCGGTCGAGCTCTCCGGCCGGAGCGGCATGGGGATGAAGGCCCAGGCGGGCGGCGGCGTCGTGACCAGCTGGGGCGCAAGGGGCGTGGGAACCTGCTGCTCGGCAAAGCGCGTGGCCGCGGGGCTTCCGAGCGCGCGTAACGAATATCCGGGCCGCGCCAGAATGGCGAGCGGGAGTGTTCCGGGAATCTCCAGCCAGTCGTGCCAATGGTGCAGGTTGGCGAAGCTGTCGGCGCCCATGATCCACACGAAATGTGCACGCTTCAGCACCGGTGCCATCCCGCGCAGGGTCTCTGCAGTGGTGCGCGATCCCAGCTGCTTCTCGATGTCGGTCACGACGAAGCGCGGATGGCGCGCAATCCTGCGGGTGAAGTCGAGGCGGGCGCCATACTCTCCGGTTTCAGAAGGATCCTTCAGCGGATTCTGCGGCGATACCAGCCACCAGACCCAGTCCAGCTGCAGCTTCTTCAGCGCATAGAGCGCCACCATGTAGTGCCCGTAGTGCGCCGGATTGAAGGATCCGCCGAAGAGGCCGATTCTCTGTCCGTCGCCGAAGGGCGGAAAGCGGATCAAGGCCGGACCTGACCCGTGCCCCGCACCTGGTATTTGAAGGTGGTGAGCTGTTCGAGACCGACCGGCCCCCGGGCATGCAGCTTGCCGGTGGCGATGCCGATCTCCGCGCCGAACCCGAATTCTCCGCCATCGGCAAACTGCGTCGATGCATTGTGCAGCACGATGGCGCTGTCGAGCTCCGCGAGGAACCGCTCGGCCGCCGTCAGGTCATCGGTCACGATCGAATCGGTGTGTTGCGATCCGTAGCGCGTGATATGGTCGATGGCTTCGCCAACGCCATCGACCAGCTTTACGGCGACAACGGCGTCGAGATACTCCGTCGACCAGTCCGCTTCGCTTGCGGGCTTGACGCGCGGGTCGGCAGCCATGGCATGGACATCGCCACGCACCTCGCATCCGGCATCGATCAGTGTACGGATCACCTGCCTGAGATGGCGTTCGGCACCCGCCCGGTCCACCAGGACGGTTTCCGCCGCGCCGCAGATGCCCGTGCGCCGCATCTTGGAGTTGAGAACGATGCGGCAGGCCATGTCGGTGTCGGCCGCCTTGTCGACATAAACATGGCAGATGCCTTCGAGGTGGCTGAAGACCGGCACGCGCGCCTCGGACTGCACGCGTGCCACCAGACTCTTGCCGCCGCGCGGCACGATGAGGTCAAGCGTGCCGCCCAGGCCCTCCAGCATGAAGA
>JBGSNJ010000091.1:0-1595 GCA_041739715.1 Aestuariivirga sp. | reverse complement strand
GCCGCGCCGGACCAGAGCCGACCTTGAGCGCGACGACCCCCTTGGCCGTGCTCGGCAGGCCCGCCTCGTCGGCAACGGCCGGCGAGATGTTGGCAGCCACCAGGCCTGACAGAGGACTGCGGCCCTCGATCAGCGTCTCGTCGCGGTCGACCGTCTCGGGGGCCGCCACCATGGTGATGCGGGTCTCGGTGCGGGTACCACCGCGCTGGTACTCGATGATGGTGCTTGCTCCGATCTCGGTTGTTGCGACCCGATAGCCCAGCTCCTGCGAATTCTCGACGGGCTTGCCCTCGATCGCCACGATGATGTCGCCGCGCTTCAGCCCGGCGGCGTTCAGCGGGCTGTCGGGATGCAGGCTCACCAACAGCGCGCCTTCCGGCCGGGCCATGCCCAGCGAGTCGGCGATCTCCGCCGTGACATCCTGCAGCTCTACCCCGAGCCAGGGACGCTTGACCGCCGAGCCCACTTCGGCAGAGGCGATGACGGTCCTCACCATGGCGGCGGGAATGGCGAAGCCGATGCCGATGGAGCCGCCCGACTTCGAGAAGATCGCGGTGTTGATGCCCACCAGCTCGCCCGCCATATTGACCAGCGCACCACCCGAGTTGCCGGGGTTGATGGCCGCATCGGTCTGGATGAAGAAGCCATAGTCGGTGATGCCGACCTGTGTACGCGCCAACGCCGAGACGATGCCGCTGGTCACCGTCTGTCCGACGCCAAAGGGATTGCCGATGGCAAGCACCAGATCGCCCACTTCGAGGCCATCGGAGTCGCCCAGCGTCAAGGCCGGCAGCTCCTCGTCGCTGACATCGATCCGAAGCACCGCAAGGTCGGTGCGCTCATCTGTCAGGACGACGCTGGCCTCGAACTCGCGGCGGTCGGCCAGAACGACCTTGATCTCGGACCCGCCGCGAATCACGTGATTGTTGGTCACGATGATGCCCGACGGATCGACGATCACGCCTGATCCCAGCGAGTTCTGCACCCGCTCGCGTGAGCGCCCGAAGCCGCCGTTCTCGCCGAAGAAGCGGCGAAAGAAGGGATCCGCCCCGATGCCTTCCTGCCGGCTGGCGACAATCCGCTGCGCATAGACGTTGACGACAGCGGGCGCCGTGCGCTTCACGACGGGCGCAAAGGACAAGAGCATCTCGCCTTGCGACCGCGGAACCTGGGTTTCCGCCCTCACGGCAGGCGGGACGGCAAGTGCGATGACGGCGGCAAGGGCCAAATGGATCAGGCGCATGGGTTCCTCATTGGGCAGGCTGTTGCCCTATCTGCGATCGAGCTTTGTCGACAAGATGACCGCAGTCTCGATCCGGGTGATTCCGGGGATGAGGCCGATCTCGTCGATCAGCCGGTCCATGTCTTCGGAGGTCCCGGTCTTGACCTGCGCGACAAGATCATACTTGCCGCTGACCGTGTGCAGCGTTTCGATCTGATGAAACTTCGCGAGCGTCCTGGCCACCTCGACCTGCCGCCGCGGTTCGACCGACAGGGTCACGAAGGCGCGCATGCCGCCGGCATCGATCTCGCGGGCGAGCTTGAGCGAATAGCCGGCGATGATGCCGGAACCTTCGAGGCGGCGCAGGCGGTCC
>JBGSNJ010000061.1:0-9656 GCA_041739715.1 Aestuariivirga sp. | reverse complement strand
CACGCACGAAGCTAAAGCTCCGAATTATTACCAACCTTCCTACCGTCCGCAGATACCGGTAGAGGAAGAGATTTTTGTTCCCGTCGGTACTCGGGTGCGGTTGAATCATTTTGTCGGGAAACAGGCCTAACCGCATCTGAGATCGACGTGATTGGCTTTCACGGCCAGACGGTCATCCACCGCCCGGAACTCAGGCTAACGGTGCAGCTGGGGGATGGCCATATGCTGGCGCGCCGGACCGGTTGCCGGGTTGTCTTCGAAATGAGGGCGGCCGATGTCGCCGCCGGCGGGCAAGGCGCTCCGCTTGTGCCGGTCTATCACGGGGCCCTTGCTGCCAGCCTGCCGGAGCGGCCCGTCGCCTTCCTGAACATTGGCGGGGTCGCCAACGTTACCTGGATCGGCGCCGACGGAGGTCTGCTGGCATTCGACACGGGGCCGGGAAACGCGCTGCTCAACGACTGGTGCCTGAAGCGCATCGGAGCGCCCTTCGATGAAGGTGGCCGGTTGGCAGCATCAGGCAAGGTGGATCGCGCGGCCCTGGCCCAGCTACTGGGCCACGGCTACTTCGAGGATCGCCCGCCCATGTCGATTGACCGCAACAGTTTCGCCGGCCTATCGCTCGATCACCTGTCGGACTCCGATGGCGCGGCGACCCTGCTGGAGTTCACCCGTGCCAGCGTGCTGCAGGCGCGTGACTGGTTTCCCGAAGAGCCGCGCCTCTGGGTGGTCTGCGGTGGCGGCCGCAGGAACCTGGCACTGATGGACGGATTTCCGGGACGCGGAACGCTGTTTCGGACAGCTGAAGAGGCGGGCTTCGACGGCGACAGCATGGAGGCCGAAGCATGGGCCTACCTCGCAGTGCGCGCGCTCAAGGGCCTGCCGCTGACCTTTCCCGGCACGACAGATATCTCAGAGCCTCTGACCGGCGGCGTGTTAGCGTGGCCATAGTCGATGGACCAGCCGACCGTCGATGACCAGCAAGGCGGCGGCGATAATCAATGCCCCGACGATTTCCCGGACATGCAGAGCCTCCTTGAGCAGGAAGTGCCCCAACATTATTGCCGAAACCGGGATCATCATCGTGACCAGCATGACGTTGCCTGCGCCAGCACGCGCGATGATCCTGAAAAACACGATGTAGGCGAGGGCGGTCGATAGCAGCGCAAGCGCAAGAACAGACCACAAGGCCGAGGCCGGGGCGGCGGCCAATGCCAGTGGCGAATCGAACGCTGTTGCCATGGGCAACATGATGCAGGTAGAGCAGATCAGCTGGCCGGTGGCCGCGGTCAGCACTGGAAATCCCGCGAGATGGAGCTTGGCCCAGAGGCCGGCAATGCCATAGCTGATCGCGGCTGAGAGGCAGAGAAGGATCCCGACCGTCTGATTGCCCAGCTGAAACATGCCGCTACCTTTGAGCACGACAATGCCTGCGATGCCGATTGCGAGGCCAAGTGACCTTCGAAGGGTGAGTGCCTCCTGACCGTACCAGGCTAGTACCACGATGCCGAAGAGTGGCGTGGTTGCGTTGATCACCGATGCAAGTCCGCTCGCAATCAGCGTCTGCCCGTAGACGATGCAGGTGAAGGGGATGACATTGTTGAGGACCGCCATGCCAAACAGCGCCCGCCAGCTGCCTGCATCACGTGGCAACGGCCCAAGCAGGACGAAATGCACGGCCGCAAGCACCACCGCCGCTATTGCCACGCGGGCCAGGACGATCACCAGCGGCGACATTTCCTTGACGGCCACGCCCGCAAAGTAGAACGAGCCGCCCCAGAGAATGGACAAAAAGACGAGCAAGCCCCACGATTGCAGGTCCATTCCGGTATCGCGCGTACTCATGGGCAGGCTGCCTAGGGCGCCTCGGACCGGTGGGCCACCCGATTCCTGACTACATCTGACCTTCGCTGGCGAGCCGCTTGTCCAGATAGGTGGAGCAGATCTTGGTCAGATCGTCGATCTTGTCCTGGAAGAAGTGATTGGCGCCGGCAATGACCTTGTGCTCGACCGCGATGCCCTTCTGCGTCTTCAGCTTGGACACCAGGCTGTGCACCGCTTCGGGAGATGTGACGGTGTCCTTGTCGCCATTCACGAAGAGGCCGGAGGCAGGGCAGGGCGCGAGAAAGGAAAAATCGTAGTGCTTCGCCAGCGGGGCAACCGAGATGAAGCCGGAGATTTCCGGGCGGCGCATGAGCAGCTGCATCGAGATCCAGGCGCCAAAGGAGACGCCGGCGATCCAGCAGACGCGCGCCTCGCGGTTGAAGGACTGCAGCCAATCCAATGCCGATGCGGCATCTGCCAGCTCGCCCGCGCCGTTCTCGAAAATGCCCTGGCTGCGGCCGACGCCCCGGAAGTTGAATCGCAGCACGGAGAAGCCGCGGCTCTGGTACATTTGGTACAGCGCATGGACGATGGGATTGTTCATCGTCCCGCCGAAGGCCGGATGCGGATGAAGCAGGATGGCGATGGGAGAACCCTGGACCTTGGAGTGGTGATAGCGGGCCTCGATCCGGCCGGCCGGTCCGTTGAAAATCACTTCTGGCATTAAATCTTGGTCCTCATCCACCGGAACCTGCCGGATCTTTCGGCGGTCTTGCCAAAAGTTGACTCCTGCAGTCGGGTTTTCTATAGTGCAGTTTAGAACGGTTCAAAATGGTCTTTGGGCCGGCCTTGCCCTGCAGGCCTCGCGGTTTAGCACGGGTGAGGGGTGAAAAATCAAGACTTTCGTGCAGATGGAACGGGACGCACAACGATGAAAATGAGCACCAAGGGCCGCTATGCCGTCATGGCGCTGATCGACATCGGTCAGCATTCGGGGGGTGAACCGGTCTCGCTCGCCGAAATCGCGGAGCGCCAGGACATCAGCCAGGAATACCTGGAGCAGCTCTTCGGCAAGCTGCGCCGCGCCGGGCTGGTGGAAAGCGCGCGCGGTCCGGGTGGCGGATATCGCCTGGCGCGCGGCATGAACGAGATCCCCGTGGCCGACATCGTGCTCGCGGTGGACGAAGAGCTGCGGGTGACCCGCTGCAATGGCGATGCAGTGGACGGTTGCGTGAGGGGCGAGCGCTGCAACGCCCATGACCTGTGGTCTTCGCTGGGCCGCCAGATGATGAATTTCCTCGGATCGATCACGCTGGAGGACGTGGTGCAGAAGCGCAACCTCGCGCTGGCCGCCACCATCAAGCAGACCAAGGACCGCTATGTGCGGCAGCCGGCGTGAGACACTATCTCGACCATAACGCAACCTCGCCGCTGCAGTCCGCCGCACGCGCGGCCATGCTTGCGGCAATGGACGTGTCCGGCAATGCCTCTTCGGTTCATGCCGAAGGCCGTGCGGCCCGCAAGCTGCTGGACGACTCGCGCGCCGCGATTGCCCGCGCCATTGGCGTGCTGGCGCCCATGGTCGTCTTTACCAGCGGCGGCAGCGAAGCCAACAGCATGGCTTTGACCGGTGCCCCGGTCCAGCGGCTGCTGATTTCGGCCATCGAGCATCCCTCCGTGCTGGCGTCGGCCAGTGCTAGCGGCAAGTCCGTCGAAATGATCCCGGTGACGGGTGACGGCGTGGTCGATCTGGATGCACTGGCGCGCATGTTGCCCGGCGCGCCAGCGCTGATCAGCGTCATGTTGGCCAACAACGAAACCGGCGTGATCCAGCCAGTGGCCGAGGTCGGCAGGCTGGCCCAGGCCCATGGCGCGCTGCTTCATGTCGACGCTGTGCAGGGATTGGGCCGGATTCCCGTGAACTTCGGAATCCTGGGCGCCGATCTGATGACGCTCTCGGCGCATAAGTTGGGCGGTCCTCTGGGCATTGGCGCACTCGTGATCCGCGACGGACTGCCGATCACGCCGCTCATTCATGGCGGGGGTCAGGAATTGCGCCGCCGGGCCGGGACAGAAAACATCGCCGGAGCTGCCGGCTTTGCTGCCGTAGTTAAGGAAGGCGCATTAAATATCAATGGGTTACGTGACGGTCTTGAGGCAGGGCTTGAAGATGCGATGGTGTTTGGCCGCGGCTGCGACCGCCTGCCGAATACAACCTGCTTTGCGGTGCCGGGCATGGATGCCGAGACGCTGCTGATGTCTTTGGATCTTGAAGGTCTCGCGGTGTCCTCGGGTTCGGCCTGTTCCTCCGGCAAGGTTGCGCGCTCGCATGTGCTTCAGGCCATGGGTGTCGCACCGGAAATCTCAAAGGCCGCCATCCGCGTATCGCTCGGGTGGACCACGACTCACCAGGACATCGAACACTTCATCGCCGTGTGGCAACGCCTTCGCGCCCGTCACAAGGCCAGGGCGGCAGCATAGAGAAGAACAATGGCTGATCTCGACACCATCGAACTTGTCAAGGATATCGACGTCGACAAGTACAAGTACGGTTTCACCACCGACATCGAATCGGACTTCGCGCCCAAGGGCCTCAACGAGGACATCGTCCGCTTCATCTCGGACAAGAAGGGCGAGCCGGCCTGGATGCTGGACGCCCGCCTCGAGGCTTATTGCCGTTGGCTGCAGATGGAAGAGCCGACCTGGGCCCGCGTCGATTATCCGAAGATCGACTTCCAGGACCTTTACTACTATGCGGCGCCAAAGAGCCTGGCGGCGCCCAAGAGCCTAGACGAGATCGATCCCAAGCTGCTCGAAACCTATGCCAAGCTTGGCATTCCGCTGAAGGAGCAGGAAATCCTCGCCGGCGTGCGCAAGCAGGGCGAGAAGAGCGCGTTGGATGACGAGGGCGGCAGCGAGTATGCCTCCGGAAAGGTGGCCATCGACGCCGTCTTCGACTCTGTCTCGGTGGTCACGACCTTCAAGGCGGAGCTCGCGAAGGCGGGCGTGATCTTCTGCTCGATCTCGGAGGCGCTGCGCGAACATCCCGACCTGGTGAAGAAGTATCTCTTCTCCGTGGTACCGCAGGGCGACAATTACTATGCCGCGCTGAATTCGGCCGTTTTCTCGGATGGGTCCTTTGTCTACGTGCCGCCGAACACCCGCTGCCCGATGGAGCTCTCCACCTACTTCCGCATGAACGCAAAGAACACCGGTCAGTTCGAGCGAACCCTCATCATTGCGGACAAGGGCTCATATGTGTCGTACCTCGAAGGCTGCACCGCGCCGACGCGCGACGAGAGCCAGCTGCATGCGGCCGTGGTCGAGCTGATCGCGCTGGACGATGCCGAGATCAAGTACTCCACCGTGCAGAACTGGTATCCGGGCGACGCGGAGGGCAGGGGCGGCATCTACAACTTCGTGACAAAGCGCGGCGACTGCCGGGGCGCGCGGTCAAAGATTTCCTGGACGCAGGTCGAAACCGGCTCGGCCATCACCTGGAAGTATCCGAGCTGCATCCTGCGCGGCGACGAGTCGCGCGGGGAATTCTACTCGATCGCCATTTCCAACGGCCGCCAGCAGGTCGACAGCGGCACCAAGATGATCCATCTCGGCAGGAACACGTCCAGCCGGATCATTTCCAAGGGCATTGCCGCAGGCCGCAGCGACAACACCTATCGCGGCCTCGTCTCGGCACATCGCAAGGCGGTCAATGCGCGGAATTTCACGCAGTGCGATTCGCTGCTGATCGGCGACCGGTGCGGCGCCCACACCATTCCCTACATCGAAGCCAAGACCTCGACAGCGCAGTTCGAGCACGAGGCCACGACTTCGAAGATATCGGACGACCAGATGTTCTACTGCATGTCGCGGGGTCTTTCGCAGGAAGAGGCAGTGGCGCTGATCGTCAACGGTTTCGTGCGGGACGTGTTGCAGCAGCTGCCGATGGAATTCATGGCCGAGACGCAGAAGCTGATCGGCATTTCGCTGGAAGGGTCGGTCGGATGACGCTCACCTTCCTCAACGTCGCTCTCCCTGTGGGCCTTGGTGCCATGTTTGGCGCCTATCGCTACATCAACAGGCTCAAGGCAAAGGCACCGAAAGCACTGTCCAGCAGCGTGGCGGATGCCCTGAAGGGCACCGCCGCACTTGCCATCATCACCCTTGGCTACAAGCTCGTTTTTCCCTCTTGAGACACATCACATGAACATGCTCGACATAAAGAACCTCCGCGTGAAGCTCGAAGATGAAGGCCGCGAGATCCTGCGCGGACTCACGCTGGCAGTGAAGCCCGGCGAAGTCCATGCCATCATGGGGCCTAATGGTTCGGGGAAATCCACACTGTCCTACGTGCTTGCCGGCCGCGAGGGCTACGAGGTCACCGAAGGGTCGGTCACCTTCAAGGGCGAGGATCTTCTGGAACTGTCACCGGATCAGCGCGCGGCCAAGGGCGTGTTCCTTGCTTTCCAGTATCCGATCGAGATTCCGGGCGTGGTCACCATGCAGTTCCTCAAGGTGGCGTTGAACGCCCAGCGCAAGGCGCGCGGCGAGAAGGAGCTGTCGACGCCGGACTTCATGCGCCTCGTCAAGGACCGTGCCGCCAAGCTGAACGTGTCGCAGGACATGCTGAAGCGCTCGGTGAACGTCGGTTTCTCCGGCGGCGAGAAGAAGCGCGCCGAGATCCTTCAGATGGCGGTTCTGGAGCCGTCGCTCTGTATCCTCGACGAAACCGATTCGGGGCTCGACATCGATGCGCTCCGGGTTGTTGCCGATGGCGTCAATGCGCTGCGCTCGCCGGACCGTGCCATGATCGTCATCACCCATTACCAGCGCCTGTTGGACTACATCGTGCCGGACTTCGTCCATGTTCTGTCGAATGGCCGGATCGTCAAGTCGGGCGACAAGAGCCTGGCGCTGGAACTCGAAGCAAGAGGCTATGCCGATTTCGCGAAGGACGCCGCATGAACCTCGCCCTGCCACGGACAGCGGCCGAAGAGGCTTTTGGCTTCACCTTGCCGCACCGGCGGATGGAAGACTGGCGCTGGACCGACCTGCGCCAGCTCGTCGATCGGCCCTACCCGCCGCGGCAGGCAGTGCCAGCGGATCGGAAAGAGGTGGAGCGGCTGATCAGGTCATCACCCTTTTCAGCGATTGCTGCCACGCGGATGGTCTTCGTCAACGGTCATCTCGATGCAGTCCTTTCCAAGCGCGGCAACGATGACGTCGCTGCGCGCGTGGAGGCAGACGAACCGCTGATACGGCTCAATCAGGCCTTCGCGACCGATGGCGCGCGATTGCGTCTCACGGGAAGCGCCGACACGCCGATCGAGATCATCCATGTGGCGACGCGGGCGGAAGCCCGCACCATCGCCACCCGCACGGTGATCGAGGTGGCGCCCGGCAGTTCCGCCACCGTGATCGAGACCCACGTGGGCGAGGGAGCCTATCTCGCAAATCCGGTAACCGAGATCGTGCTGGGCAAGGGCGCGCGGCTGGACCGGATCAAGGCGGACCGCGAGTCCGCCGATGCGCTTCATCTTTCGCACGCCCATGTGACACTGTCCGAAGGCGCCGTGTTGCGCGACTTCACGTTGTCTTCGGGCGCCCGCGTCAACCGTCAGAACGGCACCTATATCATGGCCGGTTCCGGCGCCGAGGCCAGGATCAGCGGTAGCTATCTGTTGGCCGGCCGCCAGCATGCGGATACGCGTCTCGTCGTGGATCACCGGGTTCCGCACTGCACCAGCCGCGAACTCTACAAGTGCGTCATGGACGATTCAGCGCGCGGCATCTTCCAGGGCAAGGTCATGGTCCGCAAGGATGCCCAGAAGACCGATGGCAAGCAGTCGAGCCACGGGCTGCTTCTGTCGGAAACGGCGGAGTTCGACGCCAAGCCGGAACTGGAAATCTTTGCAGATGACGTGGTTTGCGGTCATGGCGCCACCTCGGGCGATCTCGATCACGATCATCTCTTCTATCTCGAGTCCCGCGGCATTCCGGAAAGGGAAGCCAAGGCGCTGCTGATTGCCGCCTTTGCCGGAGAGGCCTTCGAAACCGTCGAGCATGATGGCCTGCGCCAGGCGCTCTCCGACTTTGCCGAGGCCTGGCTGATCGACCACAAGGGAGGCCGCTGACATGGCCTTCGACGTGGCTGCCATCCGCCGCGATTTCCCAATCCTCGCCCGCGAGGTCTATGGCAAGCCGCTGGTCTATCTTGACAATGCCGCCTCTGCCCAGAAGCCGCAGCAGGTGCTCGACGCGATCATGAAGAGCTACCGGGAAGAATATGCAAACGTGCATCGCGGGCTGCACTTCCTCTCCAACGCCGCCACCCAGGCCTTCGAGGATGCCCGCGAAAGCGTACGCGCTTTCCTGAACGCGCCGTCCAAGGACCAGATCATCTTCACCCGCAACGCGACCGAGGCGATCAACCTCGTGGCCCAGAGCTTTGGCGGCATGGTGATCGGCGAAGGTGACGAGATCGTGCTCTCCATCCTCGAGCATCATTCCAACATCGTGCCCTGGCATTTCCACCGCGAGCGGAACGGCGCGGTGTTGAAATGGGCGCCCATCGACGATGATGGAAACTTCCTGCTCGACGACTTCGAGAAGCTGTTGACGCCACGCACCAGAATCGTGGCCATTACCCAGATGTCCAATGCGTTGGGCACCATCGTGCCCATTGCCGAGGTGATCAGGATCGCCCATGCGCGCGGCATTCCGGTTCTGGTCGATGGCAGCCAGGCAGCCGTTCATATGCCCATCGATGTCCGGGCCCTCGATGCCGATTTCTACGTCTTCACCGGGCACAAGACCTATGGGCCAACGGGCATTGGCGTGCTGTACGGCAAGGCTGACCTGCTCAAGTCGATGCCGCCCTATCAGGGTGGCGGCGAGATGATCAACGAGGTGACGGTTGACGGCGTGACCTACAACGAGCCGCCGCACCGCTTCGAAGCCGGAACCCCTGCCATCGTGCAGGCCATCGGTCTCGGTGCGGCATTGGACTACATGCGCGGCGTGGGGCTCGCCAACATTGCGGCCCACGAGGCAGAACTCCGCGACCACGCCATGGCGCGGCTGTCGGAGATCAACTCGCTGCGGATCTTCGGGCGGGCGAGGAACAAGGGCGCCATCGTGTCCTTCACCATGGATGGGGCTCATGCCCATGACGTCGCCACCGTGATCGACAGGGCCGGTGTTGCCGTTCGTGCCGGGACCCACTGTACCCAGCCGCTGCTGCAGCGCTTCGGGGTCACCGCCACGTGCCGCGCTTCCTTTGGCATGTACAACACGCTCGAAGAGGTTGATGTTCTTGCAGAAGCGCTTATTTCTGCCCGGAGGATTTTCGGATGATGGACGCTGCGACCCAGAACCCTGTTGAAAACGCGCCTGATCCTTCGGCCATTCCGGCCGAGGAACTGGCGCGCATGACGGATGACATCGTTGCGGCCCTCAAGACGGTCTATGACCCAGAAATCCCGGTGGACATCTACGAGCTGGGCCTGATCTACAAGGTCGATATCGACGACGATCGCAACGTGGCGATCGAAATGACCCTGACCGCTCCGGGCTGCCCGGTCGCAGGCGACATGCCCGGCTGGGTCGAGAATGCGGTGTCATCGGTGCCGGGGGTGGCAAGCTGCAAGGCAACCATCGTCTTCGATCCGCCCTGGGACCATAGCCGCATGTCTGATGAAGCGCGCGTCGCGCTCAATATGTGGTAGGAACAACCATGGCTACAGCTACACCCCGCCCACGCCCGCAGGTCATGACCCTGACCGATGCCGCCGCAGAGCGGGTCCGGCAGATCATCGCCAAGTCGGAGAAGCCGG
>JBGSNJ010000008.1:0-47080 GCA_041739715.1 Aestuariivirga sp. | reverse complement strand
ATGGCGGCATGGATGTTGCGCGAGGCGACGGCATCGCCGACGCGGAAGAGCTGGAACCGGCCTGCCGGGTTCCGCGCGATCGCTTGCCGGCGGCCGTCGATCATGGCGCCTTGGTCGACTTCTCCGCGGTTGACCGCGTGGTCCTTCAGCGCAAAGTAGAGATCATCCAGCGGCGACGTGCCATTCTCCACCACGACCTGGTCGACCAGCCGCTCCCCGCAGTCGGCGTTGGTATAGGGGCTGAAGAGCACCGCCTTGATCTTGTTGCCCTGGCGGCTCAATGCCCGGACGCGCGTCATGGTGGTGATGCGAACTCCTCTGGTGGTGAAGTTCCGCATGTAAGGCACCAGATTGAGGCCGCCCATGTCGGCGGCGAAGAAGCGTTCCGGGCTGACGATCTCGAGGCGGCTGCCGGAGTCGGAAATCCGCTCGGCCGCAGACATGCCGGGATGAGCGCCGTTGTCATCGAAGAGCAGCACGTCTTCGGCCGGCTTCACGTCGCCGGAGAGGACGTCCCAGCTAGAAACGGCAAGTTCGGCTCCTTCCTCGATAGCTTCATTGCGCGGCAGGCCGCCGGTCGCAATGAAGACCACATCGGCTTCGAGTGCGAGGATGTCTGAAGCTTCCGCGATCGTGTTGTAGCGCATGTCGACACCAAGGCGTTCGCACTGTGCCACCCGCCAGTCCACGATACCGATGAGTTCGCGGCGACGGGGCAGCTGGGTGGCGAGCCGTATCTGTCCGCCAGCCTGCGATGCCGCCTCGAGAAGGATGACCTCGTGGCCGCGTTCGGCCGACACCCGCGCCGCTTCAAGCCCGGCGGGACCCGCTCCGACAACTGCAATCCTGCGCCGCGGCCCGGTGGATCTCGAGATGACATGCGGGATCTTGGCTTCGCGTCCGGTAGCTGGATTGTGGATGCAGAGCGCTTCATGCCCTTCATAGATGCGATCCAGGCAATAAGTGGCGCCCACACAGGGCCGAATCTCGCCTTCGCGGCCCTCGGTGATCTTCCGCACGATATGCGGATCGGCGATATGGGCGCGCGTCATCCCCACCATGTCGAGCTTGCCCTCGGCAATGGCATGACGCGCCGTTGCCACATCGTTGATGCGCGCAGCATGGAAGACTGGAAAGCGCGTGGCGGCCCGTACTTCGCCCGCAAAGTCGAGATGGGGCGAGGCCTTCATGCCCGACACCGGTATGACATCGGCGAGGGGTGCGTCGTGTTCGATGTGGCCCTTGATGATGTTGAGGAAGTCGACGAGACCCGAGTCCTTCAGCTTGTGACAGATGGTGATGCCATCGGCCTTGCTGAGGCCGCGGTCCCAGTCCTCGTCGGCGACCAGCCGGCATCCCACCAGGAAGTCGGGACCGACCGTCTTGCGGACAGCTTCGAGGATGCGGAAGGTGAACCGCAGGCGGTTGTCGATGTTGCCGTTGTGCTCGTCGGTCCGTCGATTGGTGGCGGGTGACCAGAAGCTGTCCATCAGATGGCCGTAGCATTCGAACTCGAACCCATCGAGACCGGCTGCCTTCATGCGCTCGGCGGCCGCGGCGTAGTCGGCCGCGATGCGGTCGAAGTCCCAGTCTTCCATTTCCTTCGGAAAGGCGCGATGGGCCGGTTCACGAGCGGGCGACGCCGACAGAACCGGAAGCCAGTCGCCCTTGTTCCAGTTGGTGCGGCGGCCGAGATGCGTCAGCTGGATCATGACAGCCGCACCTTGGCCGTGGCATTCATCCGCCAGCTTCCCGAGCCAGGGCACGATCTCGTCCTTGTAGGCCAGAAGATTGCCGAAAGCGGGCGGCGAGTCGCGCGATACCACGGCCGAGCCCGCCGTCATGGTCAGGGCAATGCCGCCCCTGGCCTTTTCTACGTGGTAGAGCCGGTAGCGGTCGGTTGGCATTCCATTTTCGGCATAGTTCGGTTCATGCGACGTGGACATGAGCCGATTCTTCAGGGTGAGTTGCTTCAGTTGATAGGGCTGGAGCAGGGGATCGGTACTGCGGATCACAGTGGTCATGGTGAACAACTCAAGGCGTTTCGGTGGCAGTCCTCAGGGCAGCAGCGGGCCAGGCCACTTCATTGCCTCTGGCCGGGTCGCGCGGCACCAGGAAGGAGATGGCGAGGCCCAGCGCCGCGATCCCTGTGCCGATCCAGAAGACCCATGTGTAGTGGACGTCCCAGAGCAGGCCCAGCGGAATGGGAATGAACACGGCTGCGATGTGATTGATCGAGAAGGCAACGCCCGCCGTCGGCGCCATGTCCTCGGGGTCGCCGATCTTCTGGAAGTAGGTGCGGTGCGCAATGGACATCGAGAAGAAGGCGTTGTCGAGCATGTAGAGGATGGCGGCGATCCACGGGTCGGCTACGAGGGCATAGGCCGCAAAAACGATCATCAACCCCACATGCTCGATGATGGTCGAACGTCGCTCGCCCCAGATCTCGATGAAGCGGCCAAGGCGGGGCGCGATCACCGTGGTGAAGAGCGCATTGCCAAGCAACAGCATGGTCATGTCGGAGACGCTGTAGCCGAACTTCTGGACCATCATCAGCACGGCGAAAATGATGAAGATCTGCCGCCGTGCGCCGCTGATGAAGGTGAGGGCATAGTAGAGCCAATAGCGCCTGCGCAATACCAGATGCTTACGCTGGATCACGCCATTCTCGAAGCGCGGGAAGGTGAGCCAGACGAAGAGTCCGATGGCAATGGCGACCAGGCCGCCCCCCAGGAAGGCCCAGACATAGTCCAGGCCGAACCATTTCCAGGTGACGAAGAGCAGTCCGTAGGCGGCAATGGTCGACATCGAGGCAAGGGAGTAAATCCGGCCAAGGCGGCTGGGTGCCGTCTTCTTGTCGAACCATTGCAGCGCCAGCGACTGGGCAACCGTCTCGTAGTAGTGGAAGCCGAGCGACTTCACGACGGTGGTCGCATAGAAGCCGAGGGCCGAGGGAAAGAAGCCGGTGATGGCCACGCCTACACCGATGGTCAGGACAGAGAGAATCCCGAGAGTCTGCTCGCGCATGATGAGCAGCAGGAACACTGCGGCAAAGGCAAGGAAGCCCGGAATCTCGCGCAGGGTATGAAGGATGCCCTGCTGTTCGCCGCCGAAGCCGATGACGTCGACGGCATAGTTCGTGTGCAGCGCGTTCCAGGTCGAGAACGCAAAGGCATTCGCAACCGCCATGAGAGCCAGCGCCGCAAAGGGCGTTCGCCAGCCGCGGGCGCCTTCTGCAGGGGTCGGGTCAGGTGCCATCCGTCGGATTATAGAGGAGCCCCAGCGGCGGCACACGGGCAAACAGCATGCATCCGTCGCAGGGCGTCAATGCCCGGTCACGGGCTTCAGAAGCTTCAGCAGTTCGGGCGGCATTGCATAATAGGCCTTGCGCAGCAGGGGCCGGGCCGTCTCGACGTAACCGAGACTGTAGAGCCGGCCAAGGGCCGTCAGCGGCAGGTGGTGATCCCGGACATCGACCTTCGATGAGCTCCAGGACTCCTTGTGAGGGTCGTTCGGCACCATGAGGTCGAATGCGGACATGCCGTCGCGCAGGGCCTGGCGCTGTGACAGGTCCATGTGCAGCCGCCCCGGCGAGTAGTCGGTCAAGTCAGTCCGGTGAGACGTGATGAAACCGAAGTGGGTGCGTCCCTTGCGCAGGCCGATTTCCCAGGACACGGGCTTGCCGCCTGCGGTCATGCAGCTGGTGACAAGACTGACCGAACCCGCGCGGCGGCGCGAAAGCTCCCTGAGAAAGGCCGCGATCTTGTCTTCGCAGAGGGCCTGGTTCTTTCGCCCGCGTGCCGCCAGCCATCGGTGCTTTTCGTGCACCGCCTCGGCGATGGCTTGATTGCACGCCGATCCCTTATCCAGGATCTCGAACTGCACTGGTCCGATGGCGTCTTCCAGGCCCTTTCGGATCTTCTTCCGGCGTTTGCGCTGGCTCGATGTATAGCGGGCTTCATAGGCGGCTTCGTTGGCGAAGGCCGTCAGGTCGAGAACCGGAGCCAAATCGCGCTGCTGGCTGTCGCGGAAATGCGTCGTTAGGAAAGGTGCAACTGCGGCATCGGCCCGGACGTGACGCAGGCGGATCATGTCGGCACCGCTTTCGTCCCGGATCAAGCGGAGGGCTGCCGGCAGCCAGGCCCGCGGGCAGAGACCGGGGGCCATCAACACATCGCCGTATTGCGCCAGAGGCTTGGACAGCCAGCGCAGGACCTTGACCGGCCCATGGCGCTGTAGCATCAGCGGCCAGGCGAACACCAGCTTTCCGCCGAGCGTGCCGGTGACGATGAAGGGCTGGGTGCTGTTGCCCTCTGTCAGGTAGACCGCGGCCCAGCTCTGCAGCCAGTCGAAGCTCTGGAACAGTGATGCCGCCGGACTTTGGCGCTCCAGCTCCCGCCAGTCCGTTTCAAGCTTTGCGAAATCGGCGAGGTTATGCACATGCGCGAGGGCAGCGTCATGCGGAAGACTGTGAGTTCCTGCCTGGGGCACAGCTTGCGTTGGTGCGATCGCAAAGGGCATAGGCGGCTTGTTCGGCTCGGCAATGGCCATGGAGCGATCCTCACGACTTCGTGAAGCCGACCATAGCCGCCAATATCCTGCCAACTCAT
Organism: Aestuariivirga sp.; assembly: GCA_041739715.1. Taxonomy (GTDB): domain Bacteria; phylum Pseudomonadota; class Alphaproteobacteria; order Rhizobiales; family Aestuariivirgaceae; genus Aestuariivirga. The sequence continues at coordinate 42,470 of JBGSNJ010000008.1, read as the reverse complement.
TGACAGGCCAAACCATGGTGAACGAAGGGTTATTGCTCTGTGCCGGGCTCGGATGTCGGCGAAAGGTCGAGGGGCCGGACCCTCACGCTGCCCGGCCCCTTCAGTTGCGGCTTATTGCGCGTCGTCTGAATCTTCGAGCGGCGGCGGTCCGTCGCCGTCGCTGCCATCCTGCTGCATGCGGTCTCCACGCTTGCCATGCCGCCATCCGTGGCCCTCGCCCCGCTGCGGGCGATCTTCACGGCTGAGGAAGCCGTCCTTGTTGCGGTCGCGCTCGGCGACGAGGTCAGCGAGCGGCCCCTTGTACTCCTCAAGCGTCAGCTGGCCGTTGCCATCGCGATCAAAGCGCTGGAACTCGCGCACCATCTGCTCGAAGCGGGCCTTGAGCCAGAGTTTCTCGAACTCAGCGATCGACAGTGTCGCGTTCTTGTCGGCATCGAATTCGCCGTGCCACTGGGTGCGGTTGGTGTCGATCTCCTCCTGCGAGACCTTGCCGTCCTTGTTGGCGTCGTAACGCTCCATCATCTGCTGGGCCATGCGGCCCTTGCCGTGTCCGCCGCCCATGCCGTGACCGCCGCCCCAGCCGCCGTCAGCGACCGCGACGCCGGCCAGCGTGCCGAGGCCCAGGATTCCGGCAAGGCCTGCGGCCAGCGCGATCTTGGTTTTCTTCTGCATCATCTACTCCTCTTTGTGAACCAGATGACCATAAGACGCGTCAAACACGGCAATCCGTCTGTCCTGCCAGTAAACTCTTCGTAATCTCAACGCGCCAGGTCTCTCATCGCACGATCCAGTCCTTCCAGCGTCAGGGCGAACATGCGGTCCTCAAAGACACGCGCGATGAGTTCGCGCGAAGGGCTGTAGCTCCAGTATCTTTCGGGGGCCGGATTGATCCAGACCGTCCTGGGAAAGGTCGCAGCAACGCGGTGCAGCCAGGCGATGCCGGGCTCTTCGTTCCAATGCTCCACCGAACCTCCCGCATGGGTGAGTTCGAAGGGGCTCATGGCGGCATCGCCAACGATGATCACCTTGTAATCATTCGGATAGGTATGCAGCACGTCGAGCGTTGCAGTCCGCTCTGTGTGGCGGCGGTGATTGTCCTTCCACAGGCTTTCGTAGATGCAGTTGTGAAAGTAGAAGTATTCCATGTGCTTGAAGGCGCTTCTCGCCGCCGAGAAGAGTTCCTCGCAGATCCTCACATGCGGGTCCATTGAACCGCCGACATCAAAGAAGAGAAGTACCTTCACGGCGTTTCGCTTCTCGGGCACGAGCTTGACGTCCAGCCAGCCCTGGCGTGCAGTTGCGCGAATGGTGCCGTCGAGATCGAGTTCCTCCACCGCGCCCGTGCGGGCGAAGCGGCGCAGGCGGCACAACGCCAGCTTGATGTTCCGGGTTCCGAGTTCAACCGTATCGTCGAGATCCTGGAAGTCGCGCCGGTCCCAGACCTTCACGGCGCGGTTGTTGCGGTTGCTGTCCTGACCGATCCGGACTCCGGCCGGATTGTAACCATAGGCGCCGTATGGCGAGGTTCCCGCCGTGCCGATCCATTTCTTGCCACCCTGGTGCCGGCCCTTCTGCTCCTCCAGCCGCTTGCGCAGTTCTTCGAGAATCTTGTCCAGTCCGCCGAGGGCTTCGACCTGGCGCTTCTCCTCGTCGGTCAGGAACTTCTCGGTGAGTTTGCGCAGCCACGCGTCCGGGACCTCGGCCATGAGGTCGTTGCCGGCGAACTCAACACCCGTGAAGACAGATGCGAAGACGCGATCGAAGCGGTCGAGATTGCGCTCGTCCTTCACCAGTGCCGCGCGGGAAAGATAATAGAACTCTTCCGTGCTGTGGCCGGCGAGACCGCGGTCGAGGCTTTCGACCAGGAGCAGGTACTCGGTCAGCGATACCGGAACGCCAGCCTGCCGCAATTCATTGAAAAGGCGCAGGAACACAGGGTTATTCCGCCATCCGGATCAGTGGATAGCCGGCGGAGGCCGCGTAGCCTGGCGACGATCGGCAAAAGGCGGCGCGGTCTTTCTTCATCACGGCGGCAAAGTCCTCGTAGAAGGCATTGAGCTCCCGCGAAATCACCGACGCGAGGCCCGCGATGTCGTACTCGTGAAAATGCAGGAAGAGTGTCTTGCGCATCTCCGGATCCACCTCGATGCTTGCTCCGCAATGCTCTTCGGCGACATCCAGCAAGGCGACCGCCATGGCGATCCGGGTGCTGCGGTTCGAGGCCTCGGCGAGCCCGGAATTCAGGGCCAGCATAAGCAGCGCCAGTCTCAATACCATATGCCAAGCCTTTGCCAGTGAATGCGGGGCGGCCGGACCGGCGGCACCAGGGAAGAGGCCGTGGCCGTGCGGGTCTCCGCCAGCGGAATGGCCATCGTCGCCTCTTGGCGCAGGGCCAGGAGCCGCTCGATACGGTCGGCCGTCTTGGGATGGGTGCGGAGGATGGACGGCTCCGGGAGGCGCGAGCCCGGCAGAATGAGGCCCTCCCATGCTCCGCCCTGCTTGCGCTCGAGCAAGGCGAGGGCCGAGGCAAGACCTTCCGGATCTCCAGTCAGCGTTGCGCCATCCAGGTCGGCGTCATACTCGCGCGCGCGTGACAGGGCGAGTTGCAGCAGGCCGCCGATCGTCGGCGCGAAGATCAGCAGCAGCAGTCCCACGATGGGAATGTCCCACCCCGTGCCGAGCAGCAAGGGGATGCCCAGCAGGCCCAGCGTCGACATGAAGCCGGTGATGCGATTCAGCACATCGGCCAGTCCCATGACCCGAAGGTCGCCGTTGCGGATGTGCGAGACCTCATGCGCCATGATGCCGGCCAATTGCCGCAGGTTCATGATGCGCAGGAGGCCATCGGTGACGGCCACGGCCGAGTCGGCGCTGTTTCCCACGGCAAAGGCGTTCAGCATCTGGCTTGGAACATAGTAGAGACGAGGCACCGCCTGGAGATCTGCGCGCTTCGCCAGCGTTCGCATGAGATCGTGCAGCTCGGGCACTTCATGGTCGGCAAGTTCACGCGTTTTGTAGAGTCTGAGCACCATCCGCGGCGAGGCGCGGCCGAGAAACCAGATTCCGATGGCGCCGAAGGCTGCGGCCCAGATCAGGCCGCTCGGGCCGAAGGTAACCCAGGCGATGGCCGAGGCGAGCGCTGCGGTACCGACGATGAGAATGACGGTCTGCAGCAGGTTGCGCAGATTGTGGCGGCGCTGAACGTCGGGATCGAGATTGGCTCTGGCATTCATTCGGGCGACTTGGCTCCGTCGGTTGCGACCAGCTCCCGCAGGAGGCTGCCGAGCGTTTCCTTGGCCGTTGTTTCCTGCGGAACGGGCCGGCACACATCGCGGGCGGCAAGCCCGATGCGCGCGGTCAGGATACCATTGACCGCACCTTCGCCAAAACGGGCCGAAAGCCGGCCCAGCAGTCCCTTGCCCACCACGTGCTGCAAGAGGTTGTCTGACAGCGCCAATCCGCCGGTGACCGCCAGATGGCTGACCACCATGCGAGTCAGGCGCAGCGTGGCCAGCGTCGACGGGCGCCCGCCATAGAGGCTTGCCAGCTCGCGCATCATGCGCAGGTTCTGCGCAGCGACGAAGAGGATGTCGAGCGCTGCGGCAGGCGTGACCGTGGTCAGCAGCGTTACGCGCCGCGCTGCGCGCGCGATGATGCGGTGGGCGTCTTCATCCCGCGGGATGATCAGGTAGCGCTCGGCCAGACGCAGGCGGTCACGGGGATCCATGATGTCGCTGTCGTGTTCGGCGAGAGCGGTGAGTCCCCACTGCTGTTCGGGCCGTTTGCCATAGAGGCTGCGCAGCTCGGCAATCACCCGCTTGCCGCTTGCCGGGTCATCCGCATTGAGCGTGTGGGCGGCATCGGCCTGGATCGATTCGATCTTGCGCAGACGGATGAGGGCAAGTACCTCGCGCAGAATGATGGCTCCCGCCGCGAGAGCGGCCAGTGCGGCCAGTCCCGAAGCGAGCCAGCCCAGCGCCGGCGAGCGGCTGAAGAAGTCCTCGATCAGTTGCGAGATGGACAGACCTGCCCACATGACGATGAGCGAAAAGAGCGCTCCACCCAGCAGCATCCCCCAGCGAAATTGGCGTGAGACGGGCAGCGGGGCAGGCGCCACGACAGGTTGATCGCCCCCGCCCTCGGGCTCAAAACGGATCCCCGTGATGGCGCGTGGCTTCCGCCGCGTCTCGGTCTTGATCTCGTGCGGGTCGGGCGGATCGATGACGAAGGCCCGGGGTTGACGCTGGCCGTCGGTCATGCGAGGCGGTCTCCGATCAGGAACTCTGCGGCCCGGTCGAGCCGGATGTGAGGAAAGCGCCCGTCCTTTGGTGCCGGAGGGCGGAAGCGCAGGAATCGCAAGTGGCCCTCCAGCGAGCCATCCAGAGCTGCGCGCGGGTCCCTCGGCAAGTCGCCGGGGAACACGGCCGCCTCGGTCTCGCCGTCGAACCGCGTGGTGCCGATGTTCTCCCCCTTCTCGGGGATGCCGGCGATGCAGTCCATAGTCTCGCCTTTCTGGGTCACCGTGGCCTCGCGTGTCGCGCGGATGGCTGCAAGGGCCGTGACATCAAGTTCGGCGCCCGAGTATTCTGCGCGCTGCATGGCGCCCGCGACGATGAGCTTGAGAATCTCCTCAAGCCTGTCGTGGCTGGTGTGATGCAGCATGTCGGCCTTGGTGGCGGCAAAGAGAATGCGATCGATGCGATGACCGAAGACACTTGAGATGACGGAGTTCGATCCCTGTCGGAAGCAGGTGAGGATCTGGCCCAATGCCAGTTGCAGGTCCTTCACGGCGCCTGCGCCGGCATTGAGCGCGGTCAGCGCGTCGACCAGCACGATCTGGCGGTCCAGTCGCGCGAAGTGGCCGAAGAAGAAGGGCTTGACGATCTTTGCCACGTAGGAATCGTAGCGTCGCTCCATGAGCGCGCCAAGCGAGTCCTTCGGAAAAAACACTGCGGGCGAAACATCGAGCGGCGCGAAGGCAAGCAAGGGCGAGCCGGCATAGTCACCCGGCATGAGGAATCGCCCCGGTGGCAGGGCGGAAAGCGAGACGTCGTCGTCGCGGCAACTCGCGAGGTATGCCGTGAACCGCTCGGCCGCCGCAATGGCGGCGACTTCATCGGCCGGCGCCATCGCATCCAGCGTCCGTAAGGTCTCGTGCCACGACGTTGCGCGCGCGAGCCGGCTTCCCGAACGGCTGGCGGCCACGGTCGCTGCCGACCATTCGGCATAGCTCATCTTCATCAGCGGAAGATCCAGCAGCCATTCGCCGGGATAGTCCACGATGTCCAGGTGCATCACGCCGCGGCTGAGATTGCGCGCCAGAAATCCCCGCGGCGTGTACTCGATGCTGAGCCGCAACTGGCTGATGCGGCGCGTCCCCTCGGGCCAGCGCCGGTCCTTTCCGGACAGGGCTTCCAGGTGTTCCTCGTAGGCGAAGCGCGGCAGGTCGTCGTCAGGCTGCGGTTCCAGAAAGCAGCGCATGATGCGGCCCTGGGTCATCGCCTCGAAGGCGGGAAGCCGCCCGCCCTTGAGCATTGCGTGTATGAGGGCGGTGATGAAGACCGTCTTGCCGGCCCGTGACAGGCCGGTCACGCCCAGACGCAGGGTCGGGGAGACGAGGCCGGTTGCGAAGTCCCTGAGGCCTCCAGCCGCGACGCGGCTGCTGTCAAGAAGTTCCGAAAGTTTCACGTGCGGATTTACCCCGTCTTTCCGCTATTTGGGCGCAAGTTGCTGGCGAAACAAGGAGAACCTTGCCTCAAGCCGGAAGGTCGCGGGGCCGGATGAAACTCAGCAACTTGCCCTGATGCTGGCCCAGGGCCGACCAATCGCTCACGTCGAAGCCGAGGACCGCGAGAGCTGCGGTCGGATACTTCTCGGCGAGTCGGCGGCGCAGCTTGGCACTGCCGGTTCCGGTGAGGCGCAGCGCGAGGTTCTGGATGGCCGGATTATGTGCGACCACGAGCAGCCGGGAGAAGGTTCCCCCATGCAGCTTGATCGCTTCCAGCACGGCATCGCCGTCGCCGAAGTCGTAGAGCGCGTCGACGATCACCACAGGAGGTTGTGCGGGAAGTTCCTTCCGCGCAATCTCCCATGTTTCGCGCGTCCGGGCCGCAGGCGAGCAGAGCACGCGTCCGGGCGGCATGCCTTGCGTGGCGATGGTCCGGCCCATGAGTTTGGCCGCCTCTCTGCCCCGGGCGTTGAGAGGGCGGTCCACGTCGTCCTGCCCGGACTCTGCCCAGCTGGACTTCGCGTGGCGGAGAAGGAGTAGCTCAAACATGATGTTTACGTTCCACAGTTCCGGCTGAGTGAAGTCTACGCACTCGCGACAGATAGTCCATGCGCTGAACCGGCACTGGGGTTGGCACTTACATGGAGGATTATCTTGACAGCATACCAACTGGTTGGTATTCTCAGTTTCGAGCTGGAATTCGAATGACAGCGCCCAACCCAAAGCCCAATGCCAGACTGAAGCTGCTTGAGGCCGCCATGTCCGAGATCCGCATCAGGGGATTCTGTGCGACGACGGTCGATGACCTTTGCGCCAGGGCTGGCGTGACGAAGGGAGCCTTCTTCCATCACTTCAAGAGCAAGGACGATCTCGGCGTTGCAGCAGCGCAGCACTGGTCCGATGTCACCAGCGCCTTCTTTGCCGCCGCGCCCTATCATACGCGTTCCGATCCCCTGGACCGCGTGATCGGCTATCTCGAATTCCGCCGCCAGATCCTGCAAGGCACGGTTCCCGAATTCACCTGCCTTGCAGGCACCATGGTTCAGGAGGTTTTCGAGACGGTGCCGGCCATTCGCGAGGCTTGCGACCGCAGCATCAGCAGCCATGCTGCCAGGCTCGAATCCGACATCGCGGCGGCGATCACGATCCATCCGCCCGTGTGCCACATCGATCCGCGCTCGCTGGCGCTCCACACGCAGGCGGTCCTGCAGGGCGCCTTCATCCTCGCCAAGGCCAGATCCGGACCGTCCATAGCGATCGAGAGCGTCGATCACCTCATTCGATATGTGAAACTCCTGTTCGGAAAGAGCGGGGAGGATCCACTTGCCATGAACGATCGCACGGAGCTTGCGGCGTCGCGACTGGTCGCTGTAGGCGCGCGCTCCAGTGGAACAGAAACAGAAGAAGACAGTTTGTCAGTCTGAAAGGGAGAACGGTCATGAGTTACATCGATGGGTTTGTCGTCGCGGTGCCGACGGCGCACAAGGAGAAGTACATTGCCTTTGCGAAGAGTTTCGGCAGCTACTTCCTTGAGCAGGGTGCGCTGCGGATGATGGAATGCTGGGGCGATGACGTGCCTGTCGGCCAGCACACCGACTTCCACCGTGCGGTTGAGGCAAGGGACGACGAAACCGTTGTCCTGTCGTGGATCGAGTGGCCGGACAAGGCGGTACGCGATTCCGCCATGGCGCGGATGAACGAGGCAATGAAGACCGATGCCCGTTTCGATCCCGTGAAGAATCCCATGCCCTTCGACGGCAAGCGCATGATCTTTGGCGGATTCGTGCCGGTTCTCGAAGTCGCACAGCGTGGTGACCGCTAGATGGAGAGCACCTCAGCTGACGCACTCGAACTTTCGGTGACCCGCTACATCGATGCGCCGCCTGCCAGGGTCTGGCAGATCATGACCGAACGCATGACGGAATGGTGGTGTCCTAGGCCCTGGATGGTGGAGATCATCGAACAGGACTGGCGTCCCGGCGGTCGCAGCGCCATGGTCATGCTCGGGCCCAATGGAGAGGAAATGCCGCATGAGGGCATTTTCCTCGAGGTGATCCCGGGCCGGCGCTTCGTCACGACAGACGCATTGGACAGCCGCTGGCGGCCAAAGGGGCCCTTCATGGTCGGCATCTGGGAGATCGCGCCCGAGAGTGAAGGCACGCGCTATACCGCCTCGGCCCGCCACTGGACGGCCGAGGCGAAGAAGCAGCACGAAGAGATGGGCTTCACCAAGGGCTGGGGCATCTGCGCTGACCAGCTGGCGGCGCTTGCGGAAGCCGGCTAACGGCCGATATCCTTCAAATCGAAGGGCGTCGACTGGTAGAGCTCGTTGATCCAGTTGCCGAAGAGAAGGTGCGCGTGGCTGCGCCAACGGTTCTCCGGCGGCAGGCCGGGATCATTCCTCGGGAAGTAGTTGGCCGGGATCTCGATTGGCTTTCCCGCGGCGGTGTCGCGCGCATATTCGTCGCCCAGCGAACCGGTATCGTATTCGACGTGATTGAACATGTAGAGCGATTGGTGCGCCGGATCATTGATGAGGCAAAGGCCCGCCTCGTCCGACTCCATCAGCACTTCGAGACCGCGGTCCTCCGGAAGATCCGTGCGATGATTCTCGGTCCAGCGCGACACCGGGATCGAGAAATCGTCCGAAAAGCCGCGCAGGAACGGCGAAGCCGGATTGAGATTGCGGTGACGGTAGACGCCAAAGGCCTTCCGTGACAGCGCGTGCTTCGGCACCCTGTGGAAGTGATAGAGCGCCGCCTGCGCGCCCCAGCAGATGTTCATCGAGGAATGCACATGTGTCTGGGTCCAGTCAAAGATGCGGCTCAGCTCGTCCCAATAGGTCACGTCTTCAAATTCGAGCAGTTCGACTGGCGCGCCTGTCACGATGAAGCCGTCGAACTTGCGGGCGCGAACGTCCTCCCAGTCTTCGTAGAAGGCCAGCATGTGCTCGGCGGACGTATTCTTTGGCGTGTGGCTGGTGATCTTGACCAGCGTCAGCTCGACCTGAAGCGGGGTGGCGCCGATCAGGCGCGCGAACTGGGTCTCCGTCTTGATCTTGTTGGGCATCAGGTTGAGCAGGCCGATCTGCAGCGGTCGGATGTCCTGCCGGGCGGCGGTCGCCTCGGTCATCACCATCACGCCCTCCTGTTCGAGCGTGCGGCGGGCGGGCAAATCGTTTGGAATGCGGATGGGCATGGAGATCTCTAGCGTTGGTCGATTGCGGATGACACGAGGTCAATGAACTGGGCTTCGGTCTGGACATTCGGGATGTCCCGCATTCGGGCCGTGTAGCCGAAGTTCTGCGCAATGGCCTTGTAGAGCGGTATGCGGTGGTGAAGCAGTTGCTCGAAGCCCCAGACGGCGAAGCCATCGGGATCCACGTCGTTGTCGTCGACGATGCGGTGCAGCGCCTTGTACTCATGCCACTTCGCGTCGAGGAATGCCGGATTGTAGTACATCGGCTTGGGGTGGCGGCGGAAGCGTTCGACCAGCATGCGGGTGTGCTCGGGCGTGCCCTCGATGTAGAGCAGCAGGGAATTGTCGCCGAGGCATTTCAAGACAGGATCCTGCGGATTAGACGGATCCACCACCTCACACAGGCTGCCGCCGGAATCGCAGACAAAGTTCGTGTACTGATAGATATCGCGCGCCTTGCCGATGAAGCTGGGAACGTCTTTCAGCGCCTGGATCTCCGCTTCGCAGTGCTGGCCCTGCCGGGTCTTGTACTCCGCGAAGGAAATGCCGCCCTTGGCCGGATTGCCGGGCTTTCCCAGATAGGTCGACAGTGGCGACAGGTTCTCGAAGGTGATGTTCGAGGCGATGTGGATGGAGTCCGACAGGAGGAGGTCACGCAGGAACGGCACCCGCATCGCCTCGCGCTTGAAGTTGTCGACGATATGCTCGCCCATGTAACGGGTGCCGATGCGATAGTCGACCGAATAGTGAAACCAGCTGGACTCCTGCAGCATGTGGGCAAGCGTTGTCTTGCCCACTCCGGACATGCCGAAGATGGTCACGGCCTTCTGGGGCCAGTCGCGGAATTGCTTGCCAGACGAGAAATGCATGGGGGTCCTTATGCCGAAGGCGTGGGCTTCCGGCAACTGGCGGTTTAAGCTGACCGAATGAAGAGCGATTCCGACCTGTCCCGCACCACCTGGTACGAAGCCACTGCCAACCGGGGCCTGCCCAGGCCTGGCCTGTTCGGCGCGGTGAAGGCCGAGATCTGCGTCATTGGTGGTGGCCTTGCGGGCCTGACCACGGCGCTGGAGCTGGCCCGGCGCGGGCGCTCGGTCGCGCTTCTCGAAGGCCACCGGCTCGCCGGGGCCGCCTCGGGACGGAACGGCGGATTTGTCTCCAACGGTTTTGCCGAAGGGATGGACAAGGTGGCGGGACGGGTAGGCCTCGATGCCGCCCGGGCGCTCTATCGCCTGTCGCAGTTCGGTACCGAATTCGTGCGGCGGGAGATCGCCGATTCCGACCCGGCGATCCGCATGGGAGACGGCTGGCTTGGCGCCATACGCTACAACAACGCGGCGGAGAAGCAGGCCGGCATTGCTGCCATGGACCGCAACTATGGACAGGAACTGCAATTCCTCGATGTGGCCGAGGTTCGCAGGCTGCTCGACACGGCTCGGTACTTCCAGGGCTCCTTCGACCCTTCCGCCTTTCACATGCATCCCCTCCGTTATGCCCTGATGATCGCGGCGAAGAGCGAGGCAGCCGGCGCGGTGATCTTCGAGAATACCCGGGCCCAGTCGGTGGAGAAGGTGTCCTCAGGCTGGACGGTCTCCACGCCCGGTGGCACGCTGCATTGCCGCGACGTGGTCTATTGCGTGTCGGCCCTCGATCGCGCCATCCATCGTCCCATCGGCCGCGCCGTTCTTCCGGTCGCCACCTACATCGCCGTCACCGAGCCGCTCGTCCAGGATGCGATCCGGACCCGCAGTGCCATTTCAGATTCCCGCCGGGCCGGCAACTACTACCGCCTCGTCGACGAAGGGCGCCTCCTGTGGGGCGGCGCCATCACCACGCGCGTGTCGGAGCCGTTGCGGCTGGCTTCCCGCATGCAGCGTGACATGGTTTCGGTCTATCCGCAGCTCGGCAATCCGCGCATCGACTTCGCCTGGAGCGGCATCATGGGCTATGCGCGCCACTTCATGCCGCTGATCGGCACCGACGGCGATGGGCAGTGGTGGGCCACCGCCTTCGGCGGCCACGGCATGAACACGACGGCCCTGGGTGGCATACTCATCTCGCGTGCCATCGCCGCCAAGGACGACGAGTACCGCCGCTTCCTGCCCTTCGCACCGGACTGGGCGGGGGGTCCCCTGGGGCGTGTCGCCGTTCAGCTCGGCTATTGGCAGATGCAGCTGCGCGACCGGCTGGACGAAGCCCGCACCAACCGGAAGGCGGCCTGACATGGCCTATGGAAGCCTGGCGCTCAGTTCCAACGCCTCCTTCGATCCCTTCTGGTGGCGTGCGGCCCCGCGCGAGGAGGCCGCACCTGGTGTGCCGCCGCGCGAGACCGATGTGGCGATCGTCGGATCCGGCATGACAGGACTGGTGGCGGCGCTGCATCTGGCACGCGGTGGCCGCAAGGTGACGGTCCTTGAGGCGCGCGAGCCGGGCCACGGTGCCAGCACGCGCAACGCCGGCTATGTCGGGCGAACGCTGAAGCACAGTTTCGGCGAGATCATGGAAACCGAGGGTCTTGATCAGGCGAAGCGCGTCTATGGCGAACTGATGGATGCCTTCATGGCCGTCAAGGAGACGGTGGAGCGGGAAAGGATCGACTGCCACTACCGCCAGCAGGGCCGGCTGCTGCTCGCCACGTCCTCGGCCATGCATGAGGCCATGGCGCGCGAGTTCGCCCTGCGCGAGATCCATCTCGGCGAGCCATTCGAGACGGTGACGCGCGATCTTCAGCGCAACGAGATCGCCACGGATCATTACTTCGGCGGTGTCCGCATCCCTGATCATGCGGGGCTTCATCCTGGGCTCTATCACCAGGGACTGCTGGAAGCGGCCCGCACGGCCGGCGTACAAGTCTGTGCACATACACCCGTTCTCGGCTTTCGGCGGGAACCCAGGGGCTTCACCGTCTTCCTCAAGGGTGCGCGCGTTGAGGCGCGTGATCTCATCTTCGCCACCAATGGTTATGGCGGCTCAGCCTGGCCATGGCTGATGCGGCGCCTTCTGCCGTTCCATGCCTACCAGGCGGTCTCGGCACCGCTCGGCGAGAATCGCATTGCGTCGTTGCTGCCAGGCGACCGCACCTTCATCGACTGGAATTTCAACGTCGACTGGATGCGCCGTGCACCGGGCGATCCGACGCGTATCGTCTTCGGGGGCCTTACCGGCGAGATCGACGCAGATCTGCGTGTCATGGCCGAGCGCCTGCAGCAACGGCTGCTGCGCATCTTCCCCGATCTCAGTGACCTGCGATTCGATCACGTGTGGACCGGCCGCTGCAGCGGCACCTTCGACATCAACCCGCGAATCGGCGTGCAGGACGGAGTCCACTTCGCCGGCGGCTACTGCTTCGCGGGCGTGCCAATGGGAACGCTCTTCGGGCAGAAGCTGGCCCGGCGCATTCTTGGGCATAAGGGCGGAGAGAGCGTCTTCGACCGGCCGCTCGAGACGCGCTTCTTCTATCGGGGAAACGCCTGGTTCGTGCCCCATGCCATCCGCTGGATGAGCCGCAACGACCGCTAACGCGGCTGTCATTTCATCGTCACATGAGCACTTCATCACCGCTCCATAGTCCAAATATGCGAGGTGGGGTGATGAGACGGAATTTGCTTGCTGCTAGCGTGGGTTTGCTTTCCATGATGGCGCCGGTGGAGGCGCTGGCAAAGCCTGTCTTCAATCGCATTTCCACATTTCCCGTCGCCCTGACCCTGCCGGATGGTGTGGATCCGAAGTCCGAGACCTCGGCCGAGATCATCACTGCCACGCCGGATGGTCTCTCGCTCCTGTTTTCCGACAGTCCAGGCAAGCGTATCGGTATCATCGACATATCCGATCCGAGGGCGCCGAAGTCCGGCGGTTCGATCGCGCTTGCAGGCGAGCCGACCTCGGTATCGGCAATCGGCAAGTTTGCGCTGGTGGCGCTCAACACGTCGAAGAGCAAGACCGAACCATCCGGGTCGCTGCTTGTGATCGACATTGCAGGCAGGTCCGTGGTGCAGTCCTGCGACCTGGGCGGCCAGCCTGACTCTGTCGCGATCTCTCCCGACGGCAAGCTTGTCGCCGTCGCCATCGAGAACGAGCGGGACGAAGACCTGAATGATGGCAAGATCCCGCAGCTGCCTGCCGGCAATGTGCAGATCTTCCAGCTGAGAGATGGCCTGCCCGATTGCGGTTCGAGGATCGTGGCGGAGGTTACCGGACTCGCTTCGGTGGCGGGAGATGATCCGGAACCCGAGTTCGTGGACATCAACGCCAACAACGAGATTGCTGTCACCCTGCAGGAAAACAACCACATCGTCATCCTTGGGGCGGACGGAAAGGTCGTCAGTCACTTCAGTGCCGGTGCGGTCGATCTTGCGGGAATCGACACCAAGCGCGATGGTGCCTTACGCTTCACCGGCGAGAAGAAGGGCCAGCTACGCGAGCCGGATGCGGTTCAGTGGCTCGATGCGGACCGGCTCATTGTCGCCAATGAGGGCGACTATGAAGGCGGAGCGCGCGGCTTCACGATATTCAACAAGAAGGGCGAGGTCCTGTTCGAGGCCGGCTCTGACCTTGAGCACCAGATCGCCATGCATGGCCACTATCCCGATCGCCGCAACTCCAAGGGCAACGAACCGGAAGGGGCCGAGGTCAAGACATTTGGAGACACGAACTATATCTTCATCCTCTCTGAGCGCTCTTCGGTGGTGGCAGTCTATGAGGACAAGGGCACGGCACCGGAGTTCCTGCAGTTGCTGCCGTCGGGCCTCGGCCCCGAAGGCATCATCGCCATTCCCTCGCGCAATCTGATCGCTGTGGCAAATGAGGTCGATCTCGTCGAGGACGGAGGGGTGCGCTCGCATGTCACCATCTATGAACTTGCAGAAGGCGCGCCGTCCTATCCGACCATCATGTCTGCCCGGGACGACAAGGGACTGCCGATCGGCTGGGGCGCCTTGTCAGGCCTCGCGGCCGATCCGGCCAAACCCGGCACGCTCTATGCCGTGAATGACTCCTTCTACGGCGGGCAGCCCACCATCTTCACGATTGACGCCACCAGAAAGCCTGCCGTCATCACGGCGGCATTGCCTGTTACCCGAAACGGCGATGCCGCCCAGATGCTTGACCTCGAAGGCATTGCAGCGGACGGAGAAGGCGGCTTCTGGCTTGCCTCGGAAGGCCGTGGCGACCAGATGATTCCGCACGGTATCCTCCATGTGAATGACAAGGGCGAGATCGATCAATCCATCGGCCTGCCGGATGAGCTGCTGCGTGGCGCGACCCGCTTCGGCTTCGAGGGTATCACCTTCACAGGCTCCGGCGATGATCTTGTTCTTTGGATGGCGGTACAGCGCGAGTGGGCCGATGATGGGAAGGGCATGGTGAAGCTTGTGTCCTACAAGCCCAAGGACAAGGCCTGGGGCGCGGTCCACTATCCGCTCGACAAGGGCGAAGAAGGCTGGATCGGCCTGTCAGAGATCACAGCCCAAGGAGACTTCATCTACGTCATCGAGCGCGACAACCAGATCGGTGCTGCGGCGAAGACGAAGAAGCTGTATCGGATTCCGAAGGCGCAGATGGTGCCGGGAGAAATCGGCAAGACCCTGCCGGTGGTGAACAAGGAGCTGGTGCGCGACCTGCTGCCCGATCTCTTGACCACGGGGGGCTATGCGCTCGAGAAGGTTGAGGGCTTCACCATCGATGCTTCGGGTGAAGGCTTCGCGGTGACCGACAATGATGGCGTCAATGACTCGAATGGCGAGTCGCTGTTCTGGTCGGTCGGAGGATTCTGACGCCTGCGGCCTGCGGACACCTGGTGCCGGAGCTGCCTAGTGCGCTCCGGCGCGTTCCAGCATGACGACCATCTCGGCATAGCCACGCTGCTTCGCATGAGCGAGCGGCGAGATGCCGTCGCCATCCGCGATGTTGACGTTGGCGCCGGCAGCGATCAGCTGCGCGAGGATGTCCTGATGCGTCGGCCCGCCGTCCGACAGGATGATGGTTTCCAGAAGCGCCGTCCAGTTCAGCCGGTTGATGTGGTCGATGACGATGTCTGTCTTGAGCAATTCGCGCACCGTCTCGGGATGGCCGTGGTGGCAGGCCGGAATCAGGGCATTGCCGCCATAGCGGTTGGTGTCCTTGAGATTTGCGCCGGCCCTCAGGGTCATGCGCAGGATATCGAGGCGGCCCTCGGCACCGGCATAGAGGAAGGGCGTGTCGCGGATATTGTCCTTGGCATTCACATTGGCACCCGCCTCGATCAGCAGGCGGGCAGCGTCAACGGCATTGGCGCGGGTGGCCGCCAGCAGCGGCGTACGCTGGGCCTTGTCGCGGGCATCGATTTTCGCGCCGGCGGCGATCAGCGCCGTGACGCGATCTGCGTCATTGGCCTTGGCCGCACGGTGCAGTTCGGTTTCCATGTCGTCCTCCTCTGCGGCAGCAGATGCAATGGGCAGGAATGCAGCGGCCAGCAGTCCGCGGCGATGGATCATTTCAGCGCTGCTCGCGCCGGGTCATGAAGGCGAGGCGCTCGAACAGCATGACGTCCTGCTCGTTCTTCAGCAGGGCGCCGTGCAGCGGCGGGATGAGCTTGCGCGGATCGCGTTCGCGCAGCGTCTCGGGGCTGATGTCCTCGTTCAGCAACAGCTTCAGCCAGTCAAGCAGTTCGGACGTCGAGGGCTTCTTCTTCAGGCCCGGAACCTCCCGGATTTCGAAGAAGATCGACAGCGCCTCGTTCACCAGCTTCTTCTTGATGCCGGGAAAATGCACCTCGACGATCTGCTGCATGGTCTCGGCATCGGGGAACTTGATGTAGTGAAAGAAGCAGCGGCGCAGAAAGGCGTCGGGCAACTCCTTCTCGTTGTTGGAGGTGATGAGGACGATGGGCCGCCGTTCGGCCTTCACCGTCTGGCCGGTCTCGTAGACATGGAACTCCATGCGGTCGAGCTCCTGCAGAAGGTCGTTGGGAAACTCGATGTCCGCCTTGTCGATCTCGTCAATGAGCAGCACCGGCCTTTGCGGATGGGTGAAGGCGTCCCACAGTTTCCCCTGCCGGATGTAGTTCGAGATGTCGTGGACACGGGTGTCGCCAAGCTGCGAGTCGCGCAGGCGTGCGACCGCGTCATACTCGTACAGACCCTGCTGTGCCTTCGTGGTCGACTTGATGTTCCATTCGATCATCGGCGTGCCGAGCGCCCTGGCGATCTCGCGGGCGAGCACCGTCTTTCCGGTTCCGGGTTCGCCCTTCACCAGCAGCGGCCGCTCGAGAACGATCGCGGCGTTGACTGCCGTCCGCAGGTCGTCGGTGGCCACATAGTCACGGGTGCCTTCGAAACGCATCGTCTTTTCCCACTCGAATCCAGAGGCTTCTTGCCAGTTTCGCGGAGCGCCGGGAAGCTGTCACGAAAGCTTTGCCGAATCAGGCTTTTAGACACAGGAAGCTGACCGGCGCGGCAAGTTTTCTGGCCTATTGTGGAAGGCTTGCGGGGCGGCTATAAGGCCGCGCCACGAGAGGGTTCACAGAGAGTTTGCCGATGGCTGTCGAAGTCGACGACGACTACAAACCCAGCGAGGACGAACCGTTCATGAATGAACGGCAGCGCGAATACTTTCGCGCCAAGCTTCTTGCCTGGAAGGAAGAGATCCTCAAGGAGAGCAAGGAAACCATCGCGCATCTGCAGGACGAGAATCACGTGCTGCCCGACCTTGCTGACCGCGCATCTTCCGAAACCGACCGCTCCCTCGAACTTCGTACCCGCGACCGCCAGCGCAAGCTGATCTCGAAGATCGATGCCGCACTGAAGCGGATCGAGGATGGTTCCTACGGCTATTGCGAAGAGACGGGCGAGCCGATCAGCCTCAAGCGTCTCGACGCCAGACCGATCGCCACGTTGTCGATTGAGGCGCAGGAACGCCATGAGCGCCGCGAGAAGGTCTATCGCGACGATTGATCAGACGAAGAGATCGACCTTCTCGAAGGTTCTGACATCGACAAGTCCGAGGTCCGAGATCCGGAGCTCGGGGATTACCACCAGCGCCAGCAGCGAGTGCTGCATGTAGGCGTTGTTGAGCGTGCAGCCGCAGGCCTTCATGGCGGCGACCAGCTGATCGGCCTTGGCCGCCACGATCTCCGCGCGCTCATCCGACATCAGCCCGGCAATCGGCAGCTCGACCAGCGCCAGCTGGCGGCCTTTGCTCACCACCACCGCACCGCCGCCGATGCGCCTGAGGATATTGGCCGCCTCGGCCATATCGGCGCGATTGGTGCCCACCACGATCATGTGGTGGCTGTCATGGGCGACGGTCGAGGCCACCGCGCAGTCCATATTGTAACCGAACCCCGACACGAAGGCATTGACCACGCCTCCGGTCGCCTTGTGCCGCTCGACCAGCGCGATCTGGCAGACGCCTGAGTCCATGCCGGCATCCACCAACCCGGAGGAGACCTTGATTCGCTTCTCCAAGGCCCTGGTGGGCGCCTGGTTCTCGATGACGCCAATGACACGGGCATTCACCTCGTTGGCGCCCTTCGGTGCACGGATGGCGAAATCGTCGGCGCCCAGCTCGCGCTTCATCTTCACCGTGTTCTTTGCGCTTGCCGGGTAGGCAAAGGGCGGAATCTCGGCCGTCAGCCGGCCATGCTCCGCCATGACGCGGCCTTGGGCGACGACCATTTCGATGGGCAGTGCCACAAGGTCCGAGGTGAGGAACAGGTCGGCGCGGCGGCCGGGCGCAATGGAACCCAGCTCGCGTTCCAGCCCGAAATGGCAGGCCGTGTTGAGCGTCGCCATCTGGATTGCGGTGATCGGCATCAACCCCTGGGCAATGGCATGGCGCACCACCCGGTTCATGTGGCCGTCATTCACGAGGGTGCCCGAGTGTGAGTCATCCGTGCACAGAATGAAGTTGCGGGACTCGAGGCCGGATTCGGTGATGGCCTTGACCTGGGTGGCGACATCGTACCACGCCGAGCCCAGCCGGAGCATGGCGCGCATGCCCTGGCGCACCCGGGCGATGGCATCTTCCGCGCGGGTTCCTTCGTGATCGTCGGCCGGGCCTCCGGCGGCATAGGCATGGAAGGGCAGTCCGAGATCAGGCGAGGCATAGTGCCCACCCACCGTCTTGCCGGCCCGCTGGGTGGCGGCAATCTCGGCCAGCATCTTGGCATCGCCTGCGATCGCTCCCGGGAAGTTCATCATTTCGCCAAGGCCGATGATGTTGGGCCAGGACATGGCCTCCGCGACCTCGGCGGGGCCGAGTTCGGCGCCGGGCATCTCGAGTCCCGGCGCGCTGGGCACGCAGCTCGGCATCTGCACGAAGACATTGACCGGCAATCCCGCCGCCTCGTCGTGCATAAGGCGCACGCCCGGCAGGCCCAGAACATTGGCGATCTCGTGCGGGTCGATGAACATCGAGGTCGTGCCATGCGGGATCACGGCGCGGGCGAATTCGGTCACCGTCACCATGCCGCTCTCGACGTGCATGTGCCCGTCGCAGAGGCCTGGCACCAGGTAGCGGCCATCGGCCGCGATCACCACCGTATCCCTGCCGACGCAGTGGGAGGCATCGGGGCCCACATAGGCAAAGCGCCCGTCCGCGATGGCGATGTCGGTGTCGTCGATGACCTCGCCGGAATGCACGTTCACCCAGCGGCCCCTGCGGATCACCATGTCGGCGGGAACGCGGCCCATGGCGGTATCGATCAGGCGGCGGCCGCTCTCGGCCCAGCTCTTCAAGGCAGTCATGGCGTGCTCCGGCAAAGCCCCATCATAGAAGAGGGGCGGCGGCGCGCAATCAGCCGTTCAGGACGGCCATGGCCTCGTGGAGCAAGGCTTCGGAGCCCGCCGTGATGACGTGGCCGCCCTTGGCCGGATCGCCGCCCGTCCATTCGGCGGCATGGCCGCCGGCGCCGGTCACGATGGGGAGCAGGGGCGCGATATCATAGGCCTGCAGTCCGGCATCCAGCGCAATGTCGAGATGGCCCGCCGCCATGACGCAGAAGAAGTATGCGTCGCCGCCGTAGCGGGTAAGCTGGGCCGCACGGCGCAGGCGCTGGAAGCCCTCCTGGTCGCGCGCGCTGCGATAGAGTTCGGGTGCTGTGGTGCCGATCGAGGCGCGTGCCAGGGGAATGCCGCTGCGGGTCCGGATGGCGGTCACCGTGCCCCGGTAATCGTGCCAGGCGCCCTCGGGGCTGCCATAGAACATGTCGCCGACCACCGGCTGGTTCATCAGCCCGACCACAGGGCGGCCTTCATAACTGAGGCCGATCAGCGTGGCCCAGGTAGGCATGCCGCAGACGAAGGAGCGGGTCCCGTCAACCGGGTCAAGGATCCATGTGAAGCCCGAACGGGCCTCCTTCGTCCCGTATTCTTCGCCATGGATGCCGTGATCGGGATAGCGTTCCTCGATCATGCGGCGGATGATGCGCTCACCGGCCCTGTCGCCCTCGGTGACCGGGTCCCACACCGGACCATCCTTGACCTCCACGGCCGTGTTGCGCCGGAAGAAGGGAAGGATCTCGCTGGCCGAGGCCTGGGCCAGGGCGACGGCGAAACGGGTAAGGTCGGTCCAGTCGGGCTGTGTCATCCGGGGTCCTGTATGTCAGCCGCAAGGCCCGCTCAAGTGCCGAAAAATTGTGCGTTGCAACATCTCGTTTGGATCATTGCAAAAACTGCATGGCTTCATGAGATACGCAAGATTTTCATTTTGATAACAAATTTCAGTTGGTTGAGTGGATGTGGCGGTGCAGCTCAGCGGCAGAATTTGACCGTCTGTGCAAAATTCTGCAGTTTGCTCTTGAAATGGTCATGTTGCGCTGCCAAATGCGCCGCGTGAGGCAGCGATGCCTCGCAGCCCTTCCTGGGCGTTTCCTCCCTAGACTTGGGCCGCAGGGTAACACCATTGCGGCCCTTTTTTCTTTTGAAATCAATGATTTATGTGTCTTCTTGCTTTCGTTGAAGTTTTTGTTCACGCTTTTTTCACACCCTTGGAAAGTTTTCGCATTTGTTCGTGGACTTCGTTGATCTCCAGATGGCCGTAGATGTCCGCGGGGATCGAGAACTTTTTCCAGTTCCCGGCGACCTGCAACCCCTTCATCCCGCCACCATTTTTTAGCCATCGCGCGGCAAACGCATGTCGACCCAACTCGTGCCCGTCGCGGTAGGGCAAGCCGACGGTCTTGTGCGCAGCCCGGAGCGCCCTTCCTACGCCTTGAGAAGTCGTGTAGCCCCATCCTCCCGCAGGGCATTCCCATCCCTCTGGAACGGGTACCATGCGCGGTTCGTCGTTCTTCGTCTTGCCGATATGGATGTAGCCGTCTCTGACGTCATCCGGCGTGACCCGCAGGGCCTCGCCCGTTCTGAGGCCAGTGAAAGTCATCATGGTGATGAGCGCCCGCAGCCCATGGGGCAGGTGGGGAAGCAGCTGGTCGATGTGCTTGTCGTCAGCGGGGATCACAACCGGCTTCGCCTCTTTCCGGCGCTTGATTTTGCGGAGAATGGCCCCCGGCATTTCCGCATCGGCGGCGTACTTGATTACGGTGATCACCGGGCTGATGCACTGCCGGTTGATTGTTGATGCCTTGGCGTCAGGGTAAAGCTTCGCAGCGCAGGCGTCGACGTCTGACTGGCGTATATCGGCAACCGGCGTGTCCCTGAAGTGGTCGAGCAGCTTCAGCAGGAAGCGGGTTTCTCCGCCGCTCTTGATGTAAGCCTCGCAAGCGTCGGCAAAGGTCGTGGCCTTCTGCTTGCCTAGGGCTACGAAGTCGTAGACTTCCGTCTCGCGCTTCCGTCGGAACTCCTCGGCCTGCCGCTTATCAGCAGTTCCCGTACTTTCAAATACTGGGTGTCCCTTGACCTTGCCGCGGACATACCAGAACGGCGAGCGGCCGCCGGGGAGCTTCTTGAGTTTGAGCACGACGCAGCCTCCTGAAGGTTGCGGACTTGAAGAGCCGTGAAACCTAGGCCTCGTCCCACCTTTACACAACATCCTATGGCCTTAGCCATCTCGACGACGCGGCGTTTCGAGGGACGGGAGCCCTCTGGCCACGTCTCCACGACCTCGTCGATGCTGTACAGCTTCTCCAGCATCACTCAGCCCCCACAGTTCCTGCATGAGCTCGACGAACCGGGCGACTGGGCACTCGATCGCTACGAGGTACCCGTCGCAGGAGCCAGTGTGCGAGCTCCGAAACGTGGCCGCTCGTCAAGTGCTCTGCGGCAACCTCGCCTGCCACCAAGGAGGCGTGTGCGAAGGCGCGCGCTTCGCTGCGGGGATTGTCCATCACGAAATCCGGCAAGCGATCATCAGGCCCGGGCCGTGGAGGAAGTTGGGGAGACGCCTTCGGGGACATCCCTGCCGTCAATTTTGGGTACACCCTGCTGCGACGCACACGAAAGCCTCTCTCGCTGTACACTTTGGATACTCTTTGAGTAATTTGACACACCGCCTTACTTGGTCTAGAAGCAAAGTAGACATACTGGAGGAACGGATGGCAAGTATCATCGGATATGCTCGTGTATCTACGGCCGATCAAAACAACGACAGTCAGGTGGCGGCACTGAAAGCCGCGGGCTGCAATGTCGTCCGCCAAGAGAAGGTTTCTGGCCGCAGTCGGGAAGGTCGCTCTGAACTCGCGATCATTTTCGACTTCATTCAATCTGGCGACACTCTTGTGGTGGTACGGCTTGATCGTCTCGGCCGAAGCACCCGCGACGTTCTTAACCTTGTCCACAGTTTGGAGGTCAAGGGGTGTCATCTTCGTGTGCTCGATCCACCCATCAATACGTCTGGACCCATGGGCAAGGTCATCCTCACAGTGCTGAGCATGGTGGCTGAGATGGAGGTCGGTTTTATTCGGGACCGGCAAGCGGCGGGTATCGCGGCCGCGAAGGCGAAGGGGGTCTATCGGGGACGGCCCGCGAAACTTGACTACCAAAAGATCCGACGGCTGCGAGCGGAGGGCATGGGCGCCACCGAGATCGCGAGCACGATTGGTTGCAGCAGAGCGATGGTGTACAAAGCGATTGGCATGCTGGCGGGGCCGCGCGACATGATGAGAGACCAAGGAACGTAGAGTGGCCAGTCCAGTATCTTCCAGCTGCCTTCGCCTCCTCCCCGGAATGTCGATTGGAGGGCGCGCAGCACAACTTGGAAGGCGCACTGCGCTATCTACAGACTGGCTTTCTGAGTTCATTGTCGGCCCCTCCAATTGCGGGCCGGCCATTTTTGTAGTTCAGCTTCAACGATAAGTCTATGGCTACTTGGCTGACAAGCCTTTGTTTTTATTGGCAAAATGGCTACTTGGTTGACTTTGAGTAATTAGTTGTTATCGTTGACTTATTGAGCAGATTGTCCATCAGCAATACAGGCTCGTCATCTGCGAAACAGCCCTACACCGTGCACGGCTTCCGCTCTACCTTCCGTGATTGGGCGTCGGAGGAGACAGGTTTCCCACGAGAAGTCGCCGAGCAGGCCCTCGCCCACGTTCTCGAGAGTGCCGTCGAGCGCGCCTACCGCCGGTCTGACCTCTTCGACAAGCGGCGGTAGCTCATGGAGGCATGGGAAGTCTATCTGAGGCCAACATATACCACTGCATTGAACCCTGTCAGCTGAGTGAGGGACACTGTAACCGGACAGTGCCCCTCCTCGAGTTAAGCTGCAATCGCCGTATAGATAGTCGCTTTCGGCCCACGCCCCTCACGATCTGATTGAGTTGCCTTAATTCGCCCGGCCTCCAGCAGCTGAGCGAGATAGGCATCCCGATCTTCGGGCTTAAACTTCTGTGTCTGGCGAACCAAGTCGTTGCGCGAAAGGCCCGCAAGGCCAGCGCGCTCGACGATCGCGTAAACATTGTTGAGCGCCCTTTCGTGAGATGTATCAGCGATCTTACGACGAACGAATTGTTCGGCATAAACCGTGAACCAGTCGACAAGCCTGCGGGCACTATCGAGCAGTGGGGCGTCGATCAGCGGGTTGATCGGATCAATCGCAATCGCCTCCAGCATCGCGATCTTTACGGCCATGGCCGCAGATCGCACCCACATGACACGGCCTTCTTGGGCCATCTTCACCTTCCGCTCGTCGAGCGAGTGGAAGAGCATCCACGCCTGCTGCGTCATCTGCACGACGCGCATCTGCGGCTCAGTGGTCGCGTTGCCGTTCTCCGCGAAGTCTCCCCCAAGTGTCTGCAGGTCCGCGATCAGCCACTTGAGGGAGCCCGCTATATCCTCCGGGACCGGAGGTGGATTGAAGCCGCGCTTCATCGGAACGTAATCTGCAAACGTCGGGCAGAAGAGGAAGCGCTGGATCAGGCCGTCTGCCGTAGCGGCCGACGACAGCGACGCCGTGATCTCCTCCATCTGCGAGCTGGCGAAGATGTTCAGGTTCGGGAAGCGGACATTCTTCACCGGGTTCTCGAGCGAGTTAGCGTAGCCCTTGCCGCCGACGAAGTCGTTGGCGATGGCCTCAAGGAACATGGCGATCATCTCCCGCTGGTTCTGGTCGATGCGGCCGGCGCCGTAGGCGGCGATCTTCTTCCCGAACTCGTCGACGGCCAACCACATGCAGGGCTGGTTCATGAGACCCTCGATGACGCCGGAGCCGGAGCTGAAGCCGCCGCGCGGCCCGCTTAGGTTCATGGCGTCGATCTCGTGCATCAACTTCACGATGGCATTGCGGGGGCCCTCCTTGCCGCTGCCAGTGCCGGCAATCATGATGCAGGCGAGGTTCGGCCTGAGGCCCGTCGTCGTCCTGTACTGCCGTCCGACGATGGTCGCGAAGAATGTGAAGGAGGCCATCAGGGAGAAGATGCGGTGAGAGATCGGGCAGCGGTCGTCGACCCACTTCGCGATGCGGCCGATCATCGAGGAGGTGTAAAGCCACTCCTGCGGGAACTTCTCCGCGAAGGCGCGGGGGATCGTCCCATTCTCGATCTCCTCCCGCGTGAGCTGGAGCTCCTTCGGCTCCTCGAAGGCGAACAGGTTCGCGTCGTCAACGCCCTCGATGACAGTCTGCAGGGCGTTTTCGACGTAGGCGTTGACGTCGGTGACATCGGACGTCGTCGGCGTCAGCGTGTTCACGACGTCGCCGTTTGTATCCGTGAAGGTGGTCTCCGAGAGGCCGGCCCGGCTCAGTATCTTTGCCCGCTCGTCCGCCGCAGCTGCCTGTAGGGCGTCGCGCACTGTTCGGTACGACCCCACCGGCCGCGGGATAGAGGGAAACGACGGCACCGCCGGCAGCTGCACT
The DNA here is from genome assembly GCA_041739715.1 of Aestuariivirga sp. GTDB lineage: Bacteria > Pseudomonadota > Alphaproteobacteria > Rhizobiales > Aestuariivirgaceae > Aestuariivirga. Next base: position 18,322 of record JBGSNJ010000008.1, on the reverse strand, counting down.
TCCTCCGCCGCGGGCGTGATCGGCATCGCATCAAAGCCCGACAGGTCCATGTTGCTCACGTCCTTGTCTTCGTTGAAGGCGAGATCATGCGGCGGCTTCCACCCATGTTGCTTGGCGAGGTGGTAGAGCGTGCCGAAGCCCAGCTTCGTCGGCGGCGAGCGGCCGCAGCTGTTCCACTCCGCGACGGTCGCCTTGTGGTCGTGCTTCTTCGACGAGTAGGACCACTCCGCGAAGTCGAGGAAGGCGGCGCCTCCGCTGGCGGCCCACGTGGCCATCAGCACGCGCTTCCAGTCGTCCCAGCTCAGGTCGGGGTTCGGGATGTGCCGCAGCGCCTCCCGAATGGCCTCAGGGGTCGCCAAGGGGGCGTTTTGCGCAGTGTGGCTACGTGTTATCCCCGTTTCGCGAACTGGGGATAGCGTCTTGGCCTTCAGCTCCTCCGGGAGGAAGGCGTGGGCCTTGCGCACGGCGCGGTCCACGTCGGCAGGCGTCACCACGGGGATGCTGTCGAGGGTTGTGTCGGTGGGGTTCTCCCTGATCCACCGATAGGGCTTCCCGGTGGCCGGGTGCGTGCCGTAGGCCACGAACTGCTGGCCGGTGCCCAACACTTCCAATGGATGCAGGGCAATCTTATCCATGGGCTCGGTGAGGCGGTAGACCAGCATGCACTTCGGCTCCTTGCCGACGCGGATGAGGGGCGTCTCCCCGAGGTCTGCCTCGATCATGCGGCGAATGTTGCCGCTAATCTCCGCATCCAGTACGTCGATGTCGATGGCGACGACGCCGAACTTGCCGCCGCAGGCGATGCCGACGCCGGAGCCGGGCCAGTTGGCCCAGATGTTGATCAGCACCTCGGGCGCCCTGATGTGGGCGTACTGCTGCCAATTCGACATCGGCACCCACGTGCCCGAGTAGTACTCGCCGGGGAACTTCTGACTGGCGGCAATCGGCAGGATCGGCCAGCCGTTATCGGCCATGCGGGCGCCCGACAGGCGCATGAAGGGGATGCTTCCGGAAGCTGAGTAATCCATAGCTCACACCTCCTTCGAGATATGGCTGTGGAACTGTGCCTCTGGCAGGCGGCCGACGTAATCGACCAGTTCTGAGGCCGGGATGAGCGTCCGGGTTCCCAACTTGCGGGCTTTGATTTCACCCTTCGCAAGCAGAGTAAAGAGCGTGGACCTCCCGATACCGAGTTGCTTTGACGCCTCAGTCGGAGAGAATGTAATCGTATTACTAAACGTTGGAGCAGACATGGCTGGTCCCTTTCCGGGCTAATGCCCAAGGAACCAGCTCTCTTGAAGACTTAAATCAGCGCACCAACAGCAGGGCAGCGCGCTTATACGCCTTCCGTCAAGCAGGTCGTTTGATTACGCCTTGCTGTTGGTGGGGGATATAGATGAGTGTCCAGTGGAATTCAAGAGTGCGCGGTCGTGACTTTCATCAAAGTCAAAGAAATTCTCCATCTATCCACAATCCTGCGTGCATCGCCCACGATGTTGCGCACAAGATGTACCCCACCTACCGTTGACATAGCCATCACTCGGGTGAAACGGCAAACACCCCGGAATTGCGGCTAGATCTCGTCAATTCATCATTACGTCAGGCCGGGGGTGAGAGGGGTAAAGTGGGCTGCAGTTGCGTCGAAAGTGCCCCGGGGTGATGAAATGATAGATTATATATATTCATCTCTAACTACCTACTAGCGCTCACTTTTTTTGGCCACTCAATCCGTCAAAAGGTCATTGACGAGATCCTGACGAATTGTCGCCGGACGGGTGACTTTTCCACTTGGAGCGCATTGCCGGTGTGCTCTTCAGGCCGCAGCCCGCGGTGGGCAGTCGTTGTTGCGAGGCAGTGGTTGAACGCTGCGAACGGAGGAAGTAGTGCGGCCCTTCCGCGAAGACCATCCGCAACGCGGTCAGCGCAAACCCCGACCTCAGGGCCCGCTGGCGGGCGCTGGTACCGCGGGTGGAGGCCTGCACCCACCGCGCCCAACACCCGACGATGCGCTACGCGGTGCCGGCAAAGGTGACTAATCTATCTGCAGGCTCTCGGCGCCGCGGTGGAGCCGATCCGATTGGGGCAGGGTGACCCTTTGAGGGCCGGTCAGACCTGAGGCTCGGTCTTGCGGTCGATGCCAGTTCGCGCAAGACTTGGCTCCTATAGGCCGGTCAAGGCCTTTAACCTGATGCATCAGGGAAATTCTCTCCGCAGTGTGGTTGTGTATCGAGTTCATCCCGATAACAGGAGGAAACACGTGGCCAAGAAAGCAGCAACGAAGAAAACGGCACCCCGGGTCAAAGCGAAAGCCAAGCCGATTTCTCTTCACCCCCTCATCAATAGAGGCGTATTCCCGAAGGCCAAGCCAAAGTTCGCCGGCGGCACCCTCACCTGCCACTGCGCCAGCGATCCTGTGACCCTGCAGATCGACGCCCAGAGCGCCCACAACCATGCCTGCGGCTGCACCAAGTGCTGGAAGCCGCAGGGTGCGGCGTTCTCCGTTGTCGCCGTCGTGCCGCGCGACAAGTTGACGGTCACCGCCAACGAGGGCAAGCTCCGGGTGGTGGACAGCAATGCCACCATCCAGCGCCATGCCTGTGCGACCTGCGGTGTGCACATGTTCGGCCGCGTCGAGAATGAGAAGCACGGCTTCTACGGCCTTGACTTCATCCACACTGAACTTTCGAAGGATAAGGGCTGGTCGCCACCGGAATTTGCGGCCTTCGTGTCCTCGATCATCGAGAGCGGCTTCGATCCGGCGCGGATGGTCGATGTCAGGAAGCGCCTAAAGCAGGTGGGGTTGCAGCCCTATGACTGTCTGTCGCCGGGGCTCATGGACTATCTTGCCACGCACGCCGCCAAGCAGTCGGGCGTGCTGAAATAGTGTTCAGCCCCATGTAGACTGAGTAGAGCGCCAGTCCATTCACGCCTCGGCGCCGGCGCGGGCGACGAAGCTTACACTGACGGGCGAAGCCCTGTTGCCGGAGCTTCGCTGCGCGGTTGAACTGGTGTGATTGGGGCGAGGGGCCCACCGTTGCAGCCATAGATACCACTCGCTCTTGACGGAGCTGACCATCGGCTCAATCTTCAATCATGCCCCTGCCATTCCCCCGCCCGTGGAAGATCATCGACATGGGATCGGCTTTCAAGATCACGGATGCCAATGGCCGCGCGCTGGCATTCGTCTACTACCGCCGCGATGGGACGCTGCCTGAATATATGACGGTGGAAGAGGCGCGGCACATGGCGAAGGCGATTGCGCGGCTATCGCTCGGAACAATGCCTGATCGGGAGTAGGACGCTGCCCCTCGGCGGGATTGTGGGGTATCTGAGCCTTGCTGTTATGGGACCACGCTTGACGCAGTGCGTGGAGGCCGTTCTGCCTGTCTCCGGACGGACCCTGCACCAGATCTTCGGCTCGCCCGACGACATCAAGTTCCGCTGCTCGAGGACGCTGTTTGCACTGGCGAGTGGGGAGGTTTGCAACCGACACGCTGTGTCATTGCTCCTCCTCAAGGGAGAATGGCAGTTTCCACTTTCTCAAGGCCGCTTGGAGGAGAGCAGGTTCACCTCGGTAAGCGACTCGCTCGGCGTAACCTCCCGGCCCACCTCTAAAGTCGCCCGTGACTAATCCCAGCCGCCCTACCTCCGCAGTCGGAAGGCCGTCACGAATTGCATACCCCACCAGACCCTCGTGTAGTTCAGGAAGCAAACCATCCAAGAATGGTGCCTCTTCGTCTTCCTCTTGCAACCAACGAACAAGTCTCTGACGGAGGACGGGGCCTTCAAAGACAAGACAACCGGCTGCATCAAAGCAAAGTCTGATGTCGGCGTCATCTGGCGTGAGCCAAGGACAGTCATTGAGTTGCTTCCAATCGCATCCTTCTTCAGCGCACACCTCCGCGGCGAGCTCGGCGTAGGTAGAAGCTGTAAGCTGCGCCGGGGTCAGGCCCATGAGCTCCGCACGAGAGGGCCAGTTGCTCCCGATGACGATGTCGCCCTCAGGATGAGTAAAGGTCAATGACACTGAGAATGGGCCGGCGTAGTCGCAGTCTTTGGCTACTATAACGCCATTGTCTTCCAGCGTGATGGGCATAGGTGTTGAGCGCTTCCGAAGTGCTTCGAGAAGTTGGTGTGCAAATGGACTTTGAATTGGCATCTTCGTAATGGCGTGGACCCGATGACAGACTACATGATTTGCAGAGGATAGGATCAGCTCTTTACGTCGATTTTGAGGGCGTCGGATCGCCCCAGAGGAGTACCGCAGCCGACGGTGACAAAGCGTGCCCGTCAGCGCTGGCGTGATGAGCCTTGGCGCCTGCCGATTAATGGCAGCGTCTTTACCTTCACAGTATGGCGTTCCATGAGTCAGAAACGGCCCGAGGAGTCGATCCGGCGGTTGGCGAGCCCCCGGGGACTCTGCGGCGGCAGAAGCCGCTTGAAGGGGCTCGTAGGGGCTTTGTGGCCGATGCTCGCATTGCGAGTCTTAGCGCTGCAGGACTCGGCCGGATTGTGTATGTGGGGTGAGCGACTTCATCCCACTCCGCCAACTCCTTGACGAACCAGACTTCTCAGGTGCAGCTTCGCTCGCAAGCGAGGGAGGGTGAAGCGATGTTCAAGCCCAAGGTTACCTATTTCGATTTTACCGGAAGCCGCGGCGAGGAAGTGCGGTTGGCGTTGGTGATCGCTGGCGTCGCCTTTGATGACAACCGGGTCAAGCCCGACGAGTTCGCCCGGATCAAAGCCGAACTGCCCTTCGGTTCTCTGCCCATCCTCGAGATGCCGGGGCACGGGGTCTTTGCGGAAACGAACGCGATCTTGCGGCTGATCGGGCGACTACACCGCCTGCATCCAGAAGATCCTTGGGATGGGGCGCGGCACGACGCCGTGCTGGAGGCGGGTGAGGAATTGCGCCAGCGTCTCTCAGCCACCTCACGGATCTCCGATGCAGCCGAAAAGAAGGCGACGCGGCAGGCTCTGGCTGCCGATTACATCCCGCGCTGGGCGAAGGGGATCGAGAGGCTGATCGGCGAGGGCCCCTTCGTCGGCGGGGCGCAGCCCGCAGTCGCCGACATCAAGATCTACATGATCGAGAAAGCGCTGAGCGGCGGCAATTTTGACGAAATCCCGACCGCGGTTCTCGACCCCTTTGACCGATTAAAGGCAGTGGCTCGGGGGATCGCGAGCCATCCCGCCGTGCTGGCGTGGTATGAGCCAAAGACCTGATCGGGCGGCAGCCCGTTCGAGTTGGTTCTAAAGTGGATCTTGATTGCCCAATGTCTCCGAGTGCATCAGCTGGATGGCGACACTCCCGGTATCTTTCAAGTCTACGCCGTCGCTGAGGTCGACGATATCACGCTTGCCCGCCTCCTTCGGCACGTGGCCGACGAGTTGGAGGAAGCATCTGGTGCCCGGGGAAAAGATGATCACGGTGACGCCATCGAGCCCAAATTGAGATACTCAACTCACCTGCTTTCACAATCAAGAATTAGAGAACTCCGCCCGTTCTGCTGTCGAATATTGAAGCGCTGGGGCCAACTTCAGTTCGGATTAGTTTCACAAAGGCGGACACGAGCTGGTCCTCCGAGTATTCAATGTCCATGACGTAAGCGATTCTACCTCGGGTTTTTTCCCAAGCCCCGAACGTCAGCGGCTCTTGGTTCTGTTCGTACCATCGTCGCCGCCACCACGCCCAGAAATCCGCGGCTTGAAGAGGTATAACTTTCTTGTCGCTATGGAATTGAGGCTGGTCTCCGTACAGTTCCCGAATGTCCGGACTTCTGTTCGACATGAAGTCCGCCCATCCTTGAAGAATTGGTAGCTTCTCAGTTCTGTCGTCGAAGATGAAACTCACTGGTCCGCTTTCGGAAAGAGTGACTTGCTGAGCACCAACAGCCCAGTGAGAATGAAACATATCCATCAGAATTCTGAACGTGATGTTGTACGGGTTTCTCCACCAACGCCAGTCTACGGCGGTGTTCGGGATCACAATCCGACTAATGGCGCTCTGTAGCTCGCGAGTGTTGATTTTTGCAGACATTGCAAGTTCGCAGTGCTTTTCAATGACCCTGTAAAACGCCTGGGTTCTCTCAAGTCCATCTGCCCTTGCCGCAACTTCAGTCATGTGGAAGTAGGGCTTGCCTTGCTCGTCGCGCAGAGGGGAGTAGGGCAGAATTTCATCCCAATCAGTGATGAACGCCTGCCACTTCGACTCAGGCGATACAAATCCTCCAAGTACAAACACTGATGTCTTGTGGTCGAAACTCTCGTCAATGTAAGCCTGCAACACTAGCATCCCCTCCAAGGCCGAACATCAGAGTTACTGACGTCCGTGAGGTGGTCAAGCGTGGCGTCCGGTGCCTATCCGGTCATTTAGGAGCTCACCCACTAGATTGCCGCTCCGCCAGCCACTACGGCACATGAGCATCCGCCTTCGCCGGTCCGACTTCACCCCAATGGGTGACGATCTCCGGCCGGGCCCATTCGGGGGTCCACGCGTCATGCGCGCGCTTCCGATCTGGGCCGAAGTATCGAAGGGCGAGTACCGTACGCGACGAGTATTCTCCACGCGCTGTCGGGTGACAATTTTCTGACCTCACGCAAATTGTCCGATTTGCTCTGGGGGATCAAGCATCGCCAAGTTCGGTAGTTACTGCACAGAAGCCAGCCATCAGCGCGGCTCCGGCTGGTGTCCATCGGCCCGCCGCAGTGCTATGTTTTGATGATGGCTGCTTCCGACCGCATCAAGATCAACCGCGCGCCCGTCCTGACCCTGTGGGCGGCGGTTGTCGCCGAGCGGCTGGGTTTTGACCACGACGAGGCGCTGGCCCTCGGCAGAGCGGTGGCGGGCCTGAACGCCTACTCCAAGGGCAAGAGGCTGGGCCTGTTCAAGCCCTCCAGCGAGAGCCTGAAGGAACAGCGAGCGAAGCCGGCCGAGGGATTTCAGGTAGAGCTGCTGCATCGCGCCGTGCCAGTTGTGAACACGCCGGAGGGCATCCGCGCCACCGCGAAGGGCAAGCCGACCAATCCGGCGTCCGTGGAGAAGTATCTCGCCAGCAAATTCGGTGACCACCTCGAGCCAGCCACTAGGGCCATGGCCGCCCTCGCCAAGTCATACCGGCCGGCGGAGTTGGCGGATGTCGGCTTCAAGCTCTACGAGCAGTTCCGGCCCAGCGTGCCGCAGGGCGTGGAGGGGTGGGGCGCCGAGGGCGTGCTCGATCTGGCGACGATACGGGCGCTGGTGAGCCACGGGTGAGCGTCGCCCGCCGGATCTGGCAATCTGCTACAACGTCTGGCACCGTAATGGGAGGGGCCAACAGGGTGTTACGCCATGGGCAAGTATGACGTCGAGATCAAAGTGCTGGAAAGGCAGTTAGCGACGGCAAGGCAGGAGATTGCCGACATGGAGAGGGGCGTTCAGCACTCCGATATCCGGAACGGCAAGATGGTGGTGGTAAATCACGAGCTGCTGTCCAACGCCAAGTCTAGAGTTGAAATATGTGAGCGTCTGATAGAGCGCTATCGAGGTAAGAACTTCTGAGTATCGATGTAGCTGTTGTCAAACTCGCTAGCGTTGGTGCGAATGATTGCGCAGCCAGCGCAATCGCAGTAGGTCCGCTATCCGGAGAAGGGCGGACATCACAGAGACATTGCCGAAATGGCGCGAGTGACCCGAAGCCGACCTCGTATCTGAACAACCCACCTCAATTCAGGCGGCCTCCACCATAGGGCGTGTCGCCATCGTCTGGCTGTGCCGGAGCATTGCTGCCGGACCCTTGGCCGTCATGCTCGGCACTGGGTCGGTGATTGATGGCCCGCACTCCGCGAAAGGGCGGAAGATGTGCCTGTCCAATGGCAGATTACCCAGGTCAGGCGATGGGCGCACAAACGCAATGCGAAACCATGGCAACGATGGCATGCTGGCCACGGGGCATTTTCCTCTGTTTCGGCCCAAACTGCGCCCTTGGAGCCAGCTCCGGCCGCGTCCACCCCGTCGTCCCGCCGGGGGATGGTCTGGAACTTGTGCTTGCGGTAGTCTTCGAACAAAGTACCCGCGTTCTCAGGGGGTAGCAGGATTTGGAACGACGACTGGTCGCCATCCTCGTAGCCGACGTGGTGGGCTACAGCCGCCTCATGGGGGAGGACGAGGCTGGTACACTCGAAAGCCTGAAAGTGCACCGCCGGGAGATCATGGACCCGTCGATCGCGGCGTTTCATGGCCGCATCATCAAACTCATGGGCGATGGAACGCTGGTCGAGTTCGCCAGCGTGGTGGACGCAGTCAAGTGCGCGGTCGCCATCCAACGTGCCCTCGTGTCCGCGGATGGCGGCTCCCCAAGCGGTAATGGAATCCAATTGCGCATCGGCATCAACCTTGGCGACGTCATGGTGGAAGGTGACGATCTCTATGGTGACGGCGTCAATGTTGCCGCGCGGCTTGAAGCACTGGCAGAGCCGGGCGGCATCTGCATTTCGGGCACGGCCTATGACCATGCCGTCCACAAGGCAGGTGTCAGTTTTGAGAGCCTCGGCGAACTGCGCCTCAAGAACATTGCCGATCCGGTGCGAGCCTACCGGGTCCTGTTCGAGCAACCTGCCCCACGACGCGCCTCCCGTCGTTGGCCGAACGCCAAACCTGGCCTCCTGGCCGGCATTGCCATTGCTCTCGCCGCGCTGGTGATGGCCGCCGTCATCCTCTGGCGAGCGCCACCCGATGTCCCCGATCGGCCGTCACTCGCCGTACTGCCTTTCACCAACCTATCCGGCGTTCGGACCGATGAATATTTTGCCGATGGGATCACCGAGGATCTCACCACCGAGCTTGCCAAGCTGTCGGGGATCGACGTCATCGCCCGCAATTCATCCTTCAAGTACAAAGATCAGTCAGTGACGCCGAAGGATGTCGGCCGCGACCTCGGCGTGAGCTACATCGTCGAAGGCAGCGTCCGGCGCAATGACGACGACATACGGATCAACGCGCAGCTCATCGACGCAGCATCAGGGGGGCTGATCTGGGCCGACAAGTATGACCGTAAGGCGAGTGACGTCTTCGTCGTCCAGGATGAGCTTGTCGGCGCCATCATTGCCGCTCTGGGTGTGAAGCCCACAACTGCCGAAGCTGAAGTCCTGGCGCGCCTGCCGACCAGCAACCTCGAGGCTTACGACTACTACCTGCGTGGCGAGCAGGCGGCGCGCAATGGGTCCAGTCTCGAGCTTCGCCGAGCACTGGAGTTCTTCGTAAAAGCGGAAGCACTCGACCCGAGCTTTGCTGATGCCTTTGCCGCCGATGCGCGGACCTCAGTCTTCATATGGCGCAATACCTACGACAACATCATGCCGATTCCGGTCGCCAAGAAGCGTGCCTATGAGCAGGCCAGCCGCGCGCTGGAGTTGAACCCGCGTGCCTCCGACCCCCACGCCACGCTCGCCGTACTCCAGGCCGTCGATGGCCAGTATGAGCAGGCGATTGCCTCGGCCCGTCGCGGTGTTGCCCTCGGCCCCAATAACGTCGATGCCCTGATCGCCCTTGGGTTCGTCCTTGCCTCGGCCGGGCAGCATGCCGAGGCAACAGCTGCGATCCTAACGGCGCAGCGGCTGGACCCCAACCTCTCGGCGACCGACAGACAAACTGCCGGGTTGGTGTTTTTTCTGGATGGCAAGTTCAAGGAGGCGATTGCTACTCTCGAGCAAGCCAAGGCAGAGGCGCCCAATGCGGAGGAAATCTACATCCTCCTGGCAGCCGCCTACGCAGCGGAGAATCGCCTCGATGAAGCGCGCCAGGCGATTGCCACGTATGTTCGCAGCACCCCATTTGCCAACGTCGAGTATTTCAGTCTGACCTATAGCTACTTTCGGAATGCAGCGGACCGTGAATTGCTTATTGACGCTTTGACAAAGGCCGGTCTCCCTCAGTGGCCTTCCGATTTCCAAGGCGATGAACAAAATCGCTTGAGCAGCAAGGAGATCAAGCAGTTGATGTTCGGGCACATCGTGCAAGGCCGGCTTTCATCGTGCTCACCGGCCCTCATGCAGGTCAGCAACGAGGGAAAGATGGTCTTCCGCACAGATACCTTGCTGATGACGGGCATCGCTTACATCAGCAATGGCAAGTTCTGCCAGCAGAGCGAAAGCCTGGTCACGCTCCGGCGCGCGACGTGCGGCCCCGTCTTCCGGAATAATCCGGACAGTGGCAAGGAACCTTTCACCTACGTCAATGCGACCGAGATTTTTCACTTCAAGCCCATCGACTAGCTTGCACTGGCGCTGCCCCCCCTCACTGTTGACTTCATGTTTGATGCGGCCACGGAGTGACAGAGGTCCACGACGGTCCCCTCTCGCTGCTCCCAGACCCCGAAGCGGACGAGTAGCATTTCAAATCATTGCGGGGACAGGACAGCTTGTGCCGGCAATTGTGGATCCATGGCCATGGCGACATGGTAATCTGCAATGACATGATTGCCAAAGCTCAGTAGCGGGCGGACCCTTTCCAGCCACGGCTCCGTTTCAGGTCACCGAGGTCAGCACACGAACTGAAGGCGGCACCCTGCTGTCCTTGTAGTCATGACCCACCGCGTCATCTCGAATGTCAGTAGTACTTGCCTTGCGCGAGATTGTCCTCGAGCTTGGGCCAGTTCTCCTCGGCCTTTGGCAGCCAATTCTGTGGGTGAGCCTCAAGGTCGGCAATGAAGGTTTTATCGTAACCCAGGTAGAGTTTGCCGTCGATGATCCGCCACGCTTCAGGGTCGATGTTGATGGTGATGCCGTTAAACGTTACCTCGCCGGCGCAGTAGCCGCCAAACTGTGGTGCAAATTTCGTGGGTTCGCTCATGAAGGCTTCCTGGTGAGCTTTGCTGGCGAAGTGCCACGGCGTCCCCAACCAGTCGTAGCTGAATTTCTCGCTGCCCTTCACCGCAGCGTTATCTGTGAAATAGGCAACCGGATCATAGCCCATGATCGCGACACCACCGAAGTAGCCGGTGTTTACCCGGTCATCGGCGTAGGCCGTGGCAGCTCCGAGCGCCAACGCACTTGCACCAATCGCAATGCATTGAACCAGCTTTCTCATGTTGTGATCTCCGATTGCTATTTTATCTTCAGGCATTGCGCGAACTCCGTCTGCGTAAGCTTGTCTTGCTGACAGGTCTGTCCATACTGCTTCAGTAGACTGACAACCTCCCTGTTGCTCTTCCAGAAAGCGCGGGTCAGTGCTGAATATCCGTGGCTCTCCGCTTTGCTGATGTCGGCGCCCCGGCTCACGAGAAGTTCGATCACGTCCAGATGGTTCATTTCCGCGGCGACGAAGACCGGTGTGACGCCCGCCTTGTTTTCCGCGTCATCGCGTGGAGCATTGTTGTCCAGGAGCAACGTCACGACAGGCAAGCTTCCTTGATAAGCTGCTGCGTGAAGTGCGGTGAAGCCGCCGGCATTCCTGGCATTTACATCGGCTCCTTTTGCGATGAGGAGTCTCACGATGTCTTCTTCGCCGGAAAGTGCTGCCACAATCAAAGCTGTGGCGTTGTCGGCACCACGCGCATCGACAGAGGCGCCGCTCGCAATCAGCTGTTGGGCAGCCACCTTGTCACCGCGGGCCGCCGCGTCAATCAAGGGCTCGTCGGCACGAGCGATGGTTGCACAAAGAACGGTAAGCAGAAACACGACGGCACTTCGCATGGCCAAGTCTCCCTACCAAATTTCACCTTACACCTATTCTAAGGACTCGTGAAGCGCCTCTGATCGGACTGCCAGGCTACTACGGGCGAAGGCGCTCCGAAGGCTTGGGAGGCCATAGACATTCGACCTACTGGAATGCCTTAAAGCTAGGCCAGTCAACTTCGGAGTTCTGTGGCGAGGATTCCGCTACGCGGCACTGTCTTTGCTGAACTGTACCGCGCGGAACCATACCGTGGTGCAGAGATGGTGGAGACAGCTGAGGGGAACTGGTTGAAGGCAGGCCCCGTTTTCCTGCTGATCGACTGATACTCAATCTCATTCAGTTTCACTGCAAGACCTGGCACGTGGCTCAAAAAGTGCAGCTGGAGCAAGATTCGGTCTTGTAATAGATGCCAGATTGCACAAGACTCGATTTTGGCAGGCCGGTCATCCGGAGGTTGTCGATTGAGTGAGGTCCGGAGGGTCCACTGATGGCCGACACGGAAGGCCTCTATTCTAAGGCGATGGCCCATGCCGTGGCCTACCGTGAAACAGTGTCAATAAATCCGCAGCTGCCTTCCAGCAGCTATCACTCCATGCTCGAAAAGCTTGCAGGCCCCTTGCCGGAGGAGGGCATGGATGCGAAAGCGATGCTCGATGGACTGGCGGAATTTGCGGGGCCAGGGCTGATGCCGATGGTTGGCCCGCGTTTCTTTGGTTGGGTGATCGGGGGCTCGCACCCGGCAGGTGTTGCTGCCGATTGGCTCGTTGCTGCCTGGGGGCAAAACACCGGCTATCATTCATCTTCGCCCGCCACCGCGGCGATCGAGGAAATTGCCGAGCGCTGGCTAGTCGAGATTCTTGACCTTCCACCCGGAAGTTCTGTCGGTTTCTCCACCGGAGCAACCGTTGCCAATGGCGTATGCCTTGCCGCGGCACGCACCGGCGTGCTGCTCAAGGCCGGCTGGGACCCGGATGCAGATGGACTGTTTGGCGCGCCCCCAGTTGAGGTACTGATCGGGGCGGACGCCCACTCCTCACTGTTCTCCTCCCTGCAACTGATTGGATTCGGCTACAAGCGCCTGACAAAAATTGATACCGATACAGGAGGACGTATGCTGCCGGAAGCCCTCGAACGGGCATTGCGTAGCAAAAACGGCCCGAAGATCGTGATTGCACAGGCCGGGCAAATCAACACCGGAGCCTTTGATCCCTTCAGTGACATCATCCCGATCGCCCAGGCTGCCGGAGCCTGGGTACATGTTGATGGAGCCTTCGGCCTTTGGGCTCGCGCCACACCAACATACCGTCACCTGACCGAGGGAATCGAAGCCGCCGATTCCTGGGTGACAGATGGGCACAAATGGCTGCAGGTTCCCTATGATTGCGGCTTCGCCATCGTCAAGGATCGCGCCATTCATCAGCGCGCTATGACCCAATGGTCAAGCTATCTGCCGACCATCGCACAGGGCGACAGGGTGCCCTCAGCGTTCGTGCCGGAGCTTTCGCGGCGAGCCCGCGGTGTGCCGGTCTATGCCCTGCTTAAGACACTAGGACGGAGAGGAGTGATTGAGCTGGTGGAGCGCCACTGCGCCTTAGCGAGGCAGTTTGCCAAGCTGCTGAAGGCTGAGCCGGGGATCAAGGTGTTGAACGACGTCGTCATCAATCAAGTGATCGTCAATTTTGGAACCGGCGATCAGGCAGCGCGCCGAGCCGCCACCGAAGCCGTAATCGCTCAGGTGCAGAAAGACGGCATTTGCTTTGCTGCAGGCGCCGAATGGCACGGCGATTGGGTGATGCGTCTGTCGATAACGTCAGGAGCCACGACCGCACACGACATCGAGATTGCTGCTGCCGCTATTGTATCAGCCTGGAAAGCGGTGCGGGAGTATAAGTCGTCGAACTAGTGACGTATCTGTCTGATGTGGTGCCGAGGCACCATGGTGCCGCAAAGTCGCTTGCGGGAGTCTTTCAGATGCGCAAGGATAATGAACGCGTCGGACAACCCCGGCGGCGATCTTCCTGCTTATCTGACGAAATTCTTCCTCCCGACAAGGAGATTGCAATGGTCGACATACACAAACACAAAGGGACGTGCTTTTGCGGGGCTGTTGAGGTCGAAGTGACCGGGGAGCCCCTTGGTATGGGCTATTGTCACTGCAGCTCATGCCGCAGCTGGTCAGCTGGCCCGATCAATGCCTTCACGCTGTGGAAACCCGAGAATGTGAATGTCACGCGAGGCGCCGATAAACTGCGAGAGTTCCACAAGAGTTCGAACAGCCACAGGAAATGGTGCGATGCGTGCGGTGGCCACGTGATGACCGAACATCCACAGTGGGGCCTCGTCGACGTCTATGCGGCGACCATTCCAACACTCAGTTTTAAGCCCGGCGTTCACGTCAACTATGCTGAAACGGTTCTCGCCATGAAGGATGGATTGCCGAAATTGCGGGACTTTCCAAAGGAACTGGGTGGCACTGGCGAGGCGCTTACCGAATAGGTACCTTTGAGCCTCACTTGAGGTCCTGCCGCCATTGTGCGCAGTTCGATTCTCCGCCGGCTATCAATGGTGCTAGGTCAGAGCTCGCAGCCAATAACATACCGATTCATACTTACCGCGCCAACGAAAGGAGATCCGAGGATGACGAAGCCCGGCAAAATCCGCACGACTACTGGCCGCAGCCGCCTATTCGAGAGTGTGAATGAAGCGATTGGCGATACCCCCGTCATCAGGGTCAACAATGTGGGCGTCCCTGGCCGAACGATTTATGTGAAGGCAGAGTTCTTCAATCCTGGCGCGTCAGTCAAGGATCGACTTGCCCTTGCCATTATCGAAGCAGCTGAGAGATCAGGTGCCCTCAAGCCGGGACAAACGGTGGTAGAGGCAACCAGTGGCAATACGGGCATCGGACTGGCCATGGTCTGCGCTCAAAAGGGCTACCCACTGGTCGTCACGATGGCAGATAGCTTCTCCGTCGAACGCCGCAAATTGATGCGGATGCTCGGCGCCAAGGTGGTTTTGACGCCACGTGCGGCGAAAGGCCTTGGAATGTATCAAAAGGCGATGGAGTTGGCACAGAAGAACGGTTGGTTTCTTGCTCACCAGTTCGAGACTGCCGCCAATGCCGACATCCATGAGGCCACTACTGCACGCGAGATCATCAATGACTTTGCCGGATCCAAGCTTGATTGCTTCGTCTCCGGCTATGGCACGGGGGGCACGATCACGGGTATAGCCCGCGTTCTGCGTCGCGAGCGGCCAGAAACGCGCATCATTCTTGCTGAACCCGCCAACGCGGCCCTTCTTGGTAGCGGCATACCGCAGGAGCGCCGCGCTGATGGTGCGCCATCCGCAAGCCACCCGGCGTTCGAGCCTCATCCCATTCAGGGCTGGACGCCAGATTTCATTCCCCTGGTTTTGCAAGAAGCGATTGATCAGAAGTACTATGATGAGTTGATCCCAGTTACCGGCCCCGAGGGTATCAAATGGGCGCGGGAACTGGCACAGCGCGAGGGCATCTTTACCGGCATCTCCGGCGGATCGACCTTTGCCGCGGCCCGCAGAGCTGCAGAGGCTGCGCCGCCGGGGTCAGTGGTCCTTGCCATGCTACCTGACACGGGCGAACGCTACATGACAACGCCACTCTTCGAAGGCATTGCGGAAGACATGGATGAGGCAGAGGTAGCGATCTCCCTATCGACACCTGGTTTCCAGATGCCGTCCGCGCCGCGCACATGACAAGGGTTGTCTGAACGTTGCTTGAATCTTCAGAGTTCCGGAATGCCTAGTCCGACGAGTTGCCTGCCGATCCTTTCGAGGACCATCGGCGAGAACACCATGGCTTCCTTATAGCGCTTCACCGTCATGTCCGGGTAGGCCTTCATCAGTATATCCCTAGACTTGTAAGCTTCACCGAGCCGACCTGAGCCTAGCAGCGCGGGCGCTAGATTTCGATGAATCCAGAATGCGTTTGGCCTCTCATCCAAAGCTCTGAGAAACATGTCCGCTGCATCGTTGTCCTCGCCCGCCACCTGAAATGCGGAAGCCATGCCGACGTAGTTGTTGAAGTTCATGGGATCCAATGGGCTCAGACGCAGCGCTTTCTCGAAATACTCGTGCGCTTCCTTTGGTCGATCAGCATAAACGGCGAGCCAACCCAGCCTGCTCCAGGCCCAAGCCGCATTGGGATCAAGCGCCACGGCACGTTGCAACAAGACGCGAGCTGCTCCGTAGTTTCTAACGAAAGTATGCACGGTTCCGAGGACCGTAAGGATGAGCGGATCATCGGCTGAAAGATCAGCCGCGCGCTCAGCAAGCCCGAGCGCCTCTCTCTTGCTGGCCTCAATGTCGGCCGCCCAGTTGTAGACAGATCCCTGCGCATGACACCAGGCAGCCAATGCGAGGGCCAGCGGGTAGCTCGGATCAAGCTCCAGCGCCTTGTTGAGAAGATCCAAGCCCTTGGCTGTTTCCTCCTTCTCTAAGACCCAGACATGCTTGAAGGCGCGCATAGTAAAGTCATAGGCCCCGAAATCCTGTGGCCTCTTTCGTCCCACTCTCTCGATCTCGGCGAGCCTGATCGAGGGCTGAAGGGTACCCGCGACCTGCTCCGTAATGCGGTCCTGCAAATCAAAGATATCATCCAGCGATCCGTCATACTTCTCCGCCCATATGTGATTGCCTGACGACGTATCGATCAGCTGTACCGTGATGCGTATACGTCCGCCTGCGCGCTGCACGCTTCCTTCGAGCAGGTAGCCGACGCCAAGCTCCCTGCCGATATCGCGAACATTTGTAGGTCGCCCCTTGTAAGTGAAGGCCGAATTCCGGGCGATGACGAAGAACGATTTTATGCGGCTGAGTGCCGCTGTAAGGGCTTCTACCACCCCATCGGCGAAGTAGTCCTGCTCGGGGTCATGGGTCATGTTGTCGAATGGCAGAACCGCCACCGACGGTTTCTCCGGAAGGCTGAGCACCGCGCGTTCAGGCTTGCCAGGCTTGCCCACCGTCGGAACATTGTTCCGCGCATTATCCTGCCAGCGCCAGATTCTGACAGGTTTTTCCACGTTCTTGAGAAAACGCTCGCCCAGATCCACGAAGTTGCCGCCAACCTTTCCAATAGTGTGGCGCTGGATGTCATCCGAAACGAGAATGCTTCCCGCATCGGCGATCTGCTCCAGTCGCGCCGCGATGTTCACCCCATCGCCGTAGATGTCATCGCCTTCGACGATGATGTCACCGAGATTGATGCCAATCCGGAGTACCATGTGCCTTTCTGACGGAAGCTTCTCGTTGGCAGAAGAAAAGGCAGCCTGCAGATCAACGCCGCACTGAACCGCATCAATCGCACTGCCGAATTCTACAAGTATTCCATCGCCCATCACTTTGAAGAGTCGGCCGGCATGAGTTGCCAAAACCGGATCGATGATCTGCTGCCGCCGCGATTTCAAGGCTGCTAGCGTTCCGGCCTCGTCCTGTCCCATCAGCCGTGCGTAACCCACAACATCTGCCGCCAAAATGGCGGCAAGGCGGCGTGGAAGGCGTGGTTCGGCCATGGGAACCGGGTCCCTAATCAAGTGCCCGCAACGCTAGGGGAATGCACCGGGGATGTCCACAATCCCCAACTAGACCATACTTGAGCTAGCAGGTTGTTGCATTTCCGCTCCTGACCCAAGCGGACCTTCGACGCTCGGTCAAACTGCGGCAGAAAAAAAGTATCGCGAAACCGAGCCTTGGCACGATGAGCGCCCGCGGCTAGTCTTTCGTCTTGAGTTCCGGCGCGCGCAGCGTGGGTCTCCAAGAAATTTTTGAGAAGCCGCACGGGGAGGGGGTTACTGTGTCTCTTAAGCGCTCGCTGCTCATTGCCTTCCTCTTTGCACCAGCGGCATGGACGGCCGTCGCGGCGGACGGTGATTTCGCTGGCACGGTCGACATCGGCAACGGGCGGAAGATGTATCTCGAGTGCCGCGGGTCAGGCTCGCCGACGGTGTTCATCGTCCCCGGCAGCAGGGCCTCGGTGGACGAATGGACAAAGGACTCCCCCGTCTTCGACGACGTCGCCAAATTCACCCGGGTCTGCGCTTACGACCGCCCCGGGGTCATGCTTGCCGACGGAAGCCCGAGCCGGAGCGACCCGGTGCCGATGCCGAGCATCGTCGGCGATTCTGTGGCCGATCTTCATGCGCTGGTCGTGTCCACGAAGATAGCCACGCCGTTCGTCATCGTCGGCCATTCCTATGGCGGGCTGGTCGTCCGGCTCTATGCCATGACCTATCCGAGCGACGTCGACGGCATGGTGCTCGTTGATCCCCTCTCCGAGTATCTGCGGTCGGCCGAGACACCCGAGGAGTGGGACTGGCAGACGAAGATACTCGACGGCGACCTCACCGAAACCCTCAAGGTCTACCCCGACGTCGAACGGGAGGACGCCGACGCCGGATTCGACCAGATGCTCGCAGCCCCGCCGCTTCAGCCGATGCCCCTCATACTGCTGAGCGCAGACGTCCAGTGGGGTCCGCTGGTCCCCGGCTTCATCGCCGACGGCCTGCTCGCCCCCGACACGCCCCCCGACGTCGGCTACGTCACCGATCGGGCGCAGAAGGTGGCGCATGCGACGCTGGCCGGGCTTGTCCCCGGCGCGAAGCATGTGACCAAGACCGACAGCGGCCACGTCAT
>JBGSNJ010000510.1:0-7449 GCA_041739715.1 Aestuariivirga sp. | reverse complement strand
GTGACCAGGTCCCGGCCGAGGTGGCGCAGGACCGGCTGCATCGGCTGCAGGCGCTGCTGCATGCCCAGCAGACCGCCTTCAATGCCAGTCTGGTCGGTCGTACGGTACCGGTTCTGCTGGAAAAGCCGGGCAAGCAGCCGGGCCAGCTTGTCGGCCGTTCACCCTACCTCCAGGCCGTCCACGTCGACGGAGAGGCAGGCCTTATCGGGACGGTCATAAACACCCATATCTCAGGTGTTGGAACCAACAGCCTTTCGGGCCATTATGCCCGTGCGGCTTAATGATTCTGGAGAAACGATCCATTGAATCCGCCTGTCACTGCGGCCCAGCTGTCGAGCGCCAAGAGCGGCGCCCGGCCGGAAGACTCCGACATCCTCACCATCGCCTTCGATGACAATCGTGCCCTGTCGCTGCTGTGCGGCGGGCATGACGAGAATCTGGCGCTGGTCGAGCACCGCCTGGCGGTGGAGATCACCCCGCGCGGCAACCGTCTCGCCGTACGGGGCCTGCAGGCCAATCGCGATGCGGCGCGCGACGTGCTAACCTCGCTCTACAGCCGGGCCCGGCGCGGTCTCGAGATCGCCCGCGGCGACGTCGAGGGAGCGATCCGCATGCGCGAGGCGGCCGACCATGGTCAGGGCGAGGGGATCCGCACCCGCCGAAAGCTCGTGCTTCCGCGCACGCCGACCCAAGGCAAGTATGTCGAAGCCATCCGCAAGAACGAGCTGGTCTTCGGCGTCGGCCCGGCCGGCACCGGGAAGACCTATCTTGCGGTGGCCTGTGCGGCCGAGGCCTTGATGAATGGCGAGGTCGACCGCATCGTCCTGTCGCGCCCCGCCGTGGAGGCGGGCGAACGCCTGGGCTTCCTGCCTGGCGACATGAAGGAAAAGGTCGATCCCTATCTGCGGCCGCTTTACGACGCGCTCTATGACGTGATGCCGGCAGCCCTGGTGGCCAAGGGGCTGGCCGAGAACCAGATCGAGATTGCGCCGCTCGCCTTCATGCGCGGCCGGACCCTGTCGTCGGCCTTCGTCATCCTGGATGAAGCGCAGAATACAACCCCGCAGCAGATGAAAATGTTCCTTACCCGCCTCGGCGAAGGCAGCCGCATGGTGGTGACCGGCGATCCCACCCAGGTCGACCTGCCGAACGGGATCTCCTCAGGACTTGCCGATGCGGTGGCCACGCTCAAGGGCGTGGACAGCGTCGCCGCGGTTCACTTCGCCAATGCCGATATCGTGCGTCATGCGCTGGTCGGCCGAATCGTCGCGGCCTACGACAAGAAGACAGCAAAACCGCGCCGCACATGAGTCTCGAGATCGATGTCGAGGAGGCTGGCTGGGCTGAGCTCGCCGGTCTCGATGAGCTGGCGGCAAAGGCCTGCGCTGCCGTTTTCGCGGCTCAGGGCAAACGGCCCGATGACTATGACGTGAGTCTCGTCTTCTCGAGCGACGAAGCCGTCCGTGCACTGAACGCCGCGTGGCGCGGCAAGGACAAAGCCACCAATGTCCTGTCCTTCCCCGCAGAAGACATGCCCCTGCCCAAGGGCGAGCCGCATCCGTTGGGCGACATCATCCTGGCCCATGGCGTGGTCGTGCGGGAAGCCGCCGAACAGGGCAAGACATTGCGGGATCATGCCGCACACCTTATGATCCACGGGCTTCTGCACCTGCTCGGTCATGACCATGAGGACGATGGCGAGGCCGCAGCCATGGAAGCGCTCGAGATTCGAATTCTGAAAGGACTTGGTATCACCAACCCCTATGAGTGACAGCGACAGTAGCAGCGCCGGGACGTCAAGCGAAGCGCGGCGTGACGGTCTGTGGAGGCGCCTGCGCACGCGCTTCGGCCGCAAGAGTGAAATGGGGCTGCGCGAAAGCCTCGAGGGCGCGCTCGAGACCCATGGCGCGCAGAACCCCGGCGAGACGGTACGCGCGGAAGCCAAGTCGATGATGCTCAACATCATCGAGTTCTCCAATCTCCGCGTCGACGACGTCATGGTGCCGCGCGTCGATATCGTGGCCATCGACGAGGCGGCCAGCATGCGCGAACTTCTGGCCAAGTTCATCGACGCCAATCACTCGCGCCTTCCCGTCTATCGCGAGACGCTCGACGGCATCACCGGCATGGTGCACGTCAAGGACTTCATGCGCTGGATGGATGCAAAGGGCGTCAAGCGCCGCAAGGCCAAGACCGACAAGTCGGAGAAGCCGGAAAAACTGCCGGCGGCCGGTCTGTCGATCGCCGCAGCCGAACTCGCTGTCGCCGTCAAGCAGTCGGGGCTGCACCGCGACGTTCTCTTCGTGCCGCCGTCCATGCCAGCCTCTGACCTGCTTGTCCGCATGCAGGCGAGCCACATTCACCTGGCCATTGTCATCGACGAGTATGGCGGCACCGACGGCCTCGTCTCGATCGAAGACCTGGTCGAGGTGATCGTCGGCGACATTTCCGACGAGCACGATACCGAGGAGGGCCTGCAGATCAAGGCCGTCGGCGAAGGCATCTACATGGCCGACGGCCGCGTCGATATCGCCGCTCTCGAGGATCTGGTGAAGATCGATCTCTTGTCCGACGACGAGGAGGAGGAGGCCGATACGCTGGCAGGCCTCATCTTCAAGATTGCCGGCCGCGTGCCGGCCAGGGGCGAGATCATCCGCCACGGCAGCGGACTGGAGTTCGAGATCCTCGACTCCGATCCGCGCCGCGTGAAGAAGCTCAAAGTCGACGTCAAGAAGGTCAGGCTGCCGAGCGACGAGGCGGCCGAGGACGCCTCCGGTTGATCACAGCATGGCCGGCAGGACGCGGTCGGGCGGATTGTGGCCGTCGACCCAGGTCTTGATGTTGATGATGACCTTCTCGCCCATGTCGATGCGGCCTTCGATGGTGGCAGAGCCCATGTGCGGCAGCAGCACCGCCTTCTTGGCCTTGAGCAGCCGCGGGTTGACCGCCGGCTCATGTTCGAAGACGTCGAGGCCGGCACCGCCCAGTTCGCCCGCCTCCAGCATCCGCGCCAGGGCATTCTCGTCGATCACCTCGCCGCGCGCGGTGTTCACGATGATGGCTTCCTTCTTCATCAGTTTTAGGCGCCGCGCCGAGAGCAGGTGATAGGTGGCCGGCGTATGCGGGCAATTGACCGAGACGATGTCCATGCGCGCCAGCATCTGGTCAAGGCTTTCCCAGTAGGTGGCTTCGAGTTCCTCCTCGACCTTCGCGTGCACCGGCTTGCGGTTGTGATAGTGGATCTGCAATCCGAAGGCCTTGGCCCGCCGGGCCACGGCAGTGCCGATGCGGCCCATGCCGATGATGCCGAGGCGCTTGCCCCAGATACGGCTGCCGAGCATCCAGGTGGGCGACCAGCCGGACCAGCTGTTGTCGGGGCCGATGACCTTCGCCCCCTCGATGAGGCGCCGCGCCACGGCCATGATGAGGGCCATGGTCATGTCGGCGGTATCCTCGGTCAGAACGCCCGGCGTATTGGTGACCGTGATGCCGCGCGACAGGGCTGTCTCGACGTCGATGTTGTCGACGCCCGTGCCAAAATTGGCGATCAGTTTCAGCTGATCGCCGGCCTGGTTGAGAATGGCCTTGTCGATGCGGTCGGTCACGGTGGGAACCAGCACCTCGGCCGACTTCGCCGCCTCGATCAGTTCGGCCTTGCTCATGGGCTCGTCGTTGGCGTTGAGGCGCGTGTTGAACAGTTCCATCATCCGCGTCTCGACCACGTCGGGGAGTTTCCGCGTCACCATGACGAGGGGTTTGCGCTTGCTCATTCCGGGCCCTGCCTCCCTAAACGCTCTTTCACACAATCTTAACCCTGACACGGCAACCGTGTCATGAAGTATCGGGAGAGGCGGTTTCCACCTGCCGCAACCATGGTGTAGACTTGATTCGTGTCTAGCAGGACGGCGGTGTTGCGCAAGTGACCGCGAAGGGCGCGGGGCACGGAGATCGATGGGTATGGCGTCAAACCGCAGAATTGGCACCGTTGTGCTGGCCGTGGCCTGTCTCGCCGTTGTGGCGGGAACCGGCTGGTCGCTTTTCGGCAAGCGCAGCGATTCGCAGGCGGGTACCGCCCCGGGCGAAACCACGGCCTCGATCGGTTCCGCCGCCCGTTCGCTGGGTCCTTCCGGCCTTCCCATCCCGCGCTTCGTGTCCCTCAAGGCCGAGAAGGTCAATGTCCGTCGCGGTCCGTCCAGCGATCATGCCGTGTCCTGGGTCTTCAACCGCAAGGGCATGCCGGTCGAGATCGTGGCCGAGTTCGAGAACTGGCGGCGGATCCGCGACAGCGACGGGGAAGAAGGCTGGATCCTGCAGAACATGCTGTCGGGCAAGCGGACAGTGGTGGTCGCCCCCTGGCGACAGGGCCAGGCCATGTCCCTCTTCCGGGAAGCCCGGGCCGAAGCGGGGCTGGTGGCGAAGCTCTCCGCCGGCGTGGTGGCCGAGGTCGAGGCCTGCACCGGGACATGGTGCCGGATCACGGCGGCCGGCTACGACGGCTGGGTCGAGCAATCCATGCTCTGGGGCGTCTATCCCGGCGAAGCCGTCGACTGAGCGCGGCTGTCCGTCGTTGCCTGCTTTTCCTTGCCCGTAGGAGCGTTTTCCACTATAGGCAGCGGCGTTCCAGGCTGCGCCATGATGCGCGGAACATGAACCGGGATGCCGTGGCATCCCAAATTGCTTTAGGGCGACTGTCGAATACCGCTTGCCTGGGCGGCAGTCCGGAACCCTGAAACGCGTCGTGGTTTGCCTGCCGGTCCCCTTTTTGGAAACAACGGGGCCGCGCCGGACGTCCTAGCGGGTTTTCCGCCGGGCCAGCCCCGATTTTTGGAAGGAACGTGAACCCTATGGCGAAATCCGCCGTGTCCCTCAATCCCACCCGTGACGATTTCGAAGCCCTCCTTGCCGAGAGCTATGCCGACCATCCCGCTACCGAAGGATCGGTGGTCAAGGGCAAGGTCGTTGCCATCGAAAACGATTTTGCGATCATCGACGTCGGCCTCAAGACCGAAGGCAAGATCGCGACCAAGGAATTCGCCCAGCCGGGCAAGGCCTCCGAGATCAAGGTCGGCGACACCGTCGAGGTCTATCTGGAGCGCATCGAAAACGCCATGGGCGAGGCCGTCCTGTCGCGCGACAAGGCGCGCCGCGAAGAGGCATGGACCCGCCTCGAGGCCATGAGCGCGAAGAACGAGCGCGTTGACGGCGTCATCTTCGGCCGCGTCAAGGGCGGCTTCACCGTCGACCTTGGCGGTGCCGTGGCCTTCCTGCCCGGCAGCCAGGTGGACGTGCGGCCGATCCGCGACGTGACCCCCTTGATGAACGTCTCGCAGCCTTTCCAGATTCTCAAGATGGACCGCCGCCGCGGCAACATCGTGGTGTCGCGCCGCGCCATCATGGAAGAGACCCGCGCCGAGCAGCGCTCGGAACTCGTGCAGAACCTCGCCGAGGGCCAGGTGGTGGATGGCGTGGTCAAGAACATCACCGACTACGGCGCCTTCGTGGACCTGGGCGGCATCGACGGCCTGCTCCATGTCACCGACATTGCCTGGAAGCGCGTCAATCACCCCTCCGACGTGCTGCATGTCGGCCAGACCCTCAAGGTGCAGATCATCCGCATCAATCCGGAGACCCAGCGCATCTCGCTCGGCATGAAGCAGCTCGACAAGGATCCGTGGGAGATCGTGGCCGAGCGCTATCCGATCGGTGCGCGCGTCAAGGGCAAGGTCACCAACATCACCGACTACGGCGCCTTCGTGGAGCTGGAAGACGGCATCGAGGGCCTCGTCCATGTCTCCGAGATGAGCTGGACCAAGAAGAACGTGCATCCGGGCAAGATCCTCTCGACCTCCGAGGAGATCGACGTTCAGGTGCTCGAGATCGACGCCGCCAAGCGCCGCATTTCGCTGGGCCTCAAGCAGACCCAGAACAATCCCTGGGCCACCTTCGCGTCCAAGTACCCCAACGGCTCCACCGTCGAGGGCGAGGTCAAGAACATCACCGAATTCGGCTTGTTCATCGGGCTCGATGGCGATGTCGACGGCATGGTCCATCTCTCCGACATCGACTGGAAGCGTGCGGGCGAAGAAGCGATCAAGGACTTCAAGAAGGGCGACATCGTCAAGGCCAAGGTGCTTGACGTCGACCAGGAGAAGGAGCGCATCTCGCTGGGCATCAAGCAGCTCGGCACCGACCCGGTCTCCACCGCGGCCGGCGTCAAGAAGGGCGACACCGTCACCTGCGAAGTGGTCAAGGTCGAGGACAATGGCCTTGAGGTCCGCGTCGCCGGCACCGACATGTCGGCCTACGTGAAGCGCGCCGATCTGGCCCGTGACCGTTCCGAGCAGCGCCCCGAGCGTTTCGCCGTGGGCGAGAAGTTCGATGCCAAGGTCACGCTCTTCGATGCCAAGGCCCGCAAGATGAACGTCTCCATCAAGGCGCTGGAAATCGCCGAGGAGAAGGAAGCCGTGGCGCAGTACGGCTCTTCCGACTCGGGCGCCTCGCTGGGCGACATTCTTGGCGCCGCGCTGAAGAAGAAGGACGCGGAAGCCAAGTCCGATTGACGTTGCCGACGCGGGCCGGAATGTCTCCGGCCCGCGCACTCTCTAACATGCCGTGCCGGAGCCCGCGTTGATCACCGAAGCCGAACTCGTCGTCGACCGCCGGCGGATGAAGCGCCGCCTCACTCTCTGGCGCATCGCAGCCGTTCTGCTGGCGGTCGTGGCGATTGCCGCCTTGGCCTGGCCTGCGGGCGGCCCGCGGAGTTTCGAGAACCATATCGCCCGCGTGCGCATCGACGGATTGATCACCGGCGACCAGAAGACTCTCGACCTTCTCGACGAAATCTCGCGGTCGCGCCGCGTCCAGGGCGTCATCCTGCGGATCGACAGCCAGGGCGGCACCACGGCCGGCTCCGAGGCGCTCTACGAACAGATTCGCAAGCTGGCCAAGGACAAGCCCGTGGCGGCAGTCATGGATACGGTCGCGGCCTCGGGCGGCTACATTGCCGCAATCGCCGCCGACCGCATCGTGGCGCGCGGCAACACCATCACTGGTTCGATCGGCGTCATCTTCAGCTTCCCCGAGGTCTCCCAGCTGCTCGCCACGCTCGGCATCAAGATGGAAGAGATCAAGTCGGGCGACCTCAAGGCCGAGCCGTCGCCCTACAAGCCCGTCACCGAGAAAGCCCGCGAAGTCTCCCAGGCCATGGTTCAGGATGGTTTCGAGTGGTTCACCGGCCTCGTCGCGGAGCGCCGCGGCCTTCCCATCGAACAGGTGCGCACGCTCTCCGACGGCCGCGTCTATACGGGCCGCCAGGCGCTGAAGGTCAAGCTCATCGACGAGATTGGCGGCGAGGAGGCGGCGGTGAAATGGCTTACCGACGACCGCAAGCTGGCCGCGAGCCTCAGGATCGTCGACTGGGCGCCATCGCGCAGCGCCGGCGCCACCGGG
>JBGSNJ010000509.1:0-3291 GCA_041739715.1 Aestuariivirga sp. | reverse complement strand
GCTTCCATCGCGCCCAGCGCCATGTCGTCATTGGCCGCCACGATCACCTTCGGCGGCTCGGCCAGGCCCGAGAGCGCAGCTTCCGTCACGGCCAGGCCCTTGGCGCGGTCGAAACCGGCGGTCTGCTCGAAGACGATCTTGTACTTGTCGGCCATGCCGTCGAGCACATTGTGCAGGCCCTTGTTGCGGTCGATGGCAGGCGAGGCGCCCGACTGGCCCTGCAGATTGATGATGGTGGCGCCGTCCGGGAACATCTGCACGATGAGATTGCCCTGGGCTTCGCCGCCCTTCACGTTGTCGGCGCCGACATGGGCGAGAATGCCCTCGACCTGCGCCACGCGGCGGTCGACGGTGACCACCGGAATATTGGCTTCCACCGCCTGCTGCAGCGCCGGCGCCATGGCGTCGACCTCGTTGGGGCTGATGACGATGCCCTTCACGCCCTGCGTGATGGCGGCTTCGACGTCAGCGGTCTGCTTGGGCGAAGACACCTGGCCGTCGCTCTCGATCACGCCCAGGCCCTGCTTGGCCGCTTCTGCCTTGAAGGCGTTCATCATGTGGACGAAGAAGGGGAAGGTCAGGCCGGGCACCGAGGCCAGGATCATGTCTTCCGCCTTGGCCACGCCGGCCGAGGCGACGCTCAGCGCCAGGGCGCTGGCGACAAACAGTCTTCTTGTGAATTTCTGCATTGGTAAGTCCTCCCGCGAGTTGTTCGCGCCGCGGAGATTGCGATGGCAGCGCAACGAGTTCAAGACAAAATGAGCGAGGGCGCAGCATGCAACAGACGCTATGGTGCAGTGCAAATGGACGGCAGCGCAGCATTCCGCTGTCCATCGCACTGCAGACAAGTTTAGCGATCCCCGCAAGGGCGCCTTGAAGGCATTCAGCTATGAAGCCGCCGTGGAAAGCATCAGCCGCGACAAACCTCCCGCGCTCCTCGCCTATGACCGCTCTGCGCGCCGCGATGCGCGGTTCTATCTGTTGGCGGCTGTCGGGTTGGTCTTCGCCTATGCGGGCGCCACCATCGACCCGGCCAGCAATTGTTCGGAAGGCGGCGAATGCGCGCCCTGGCTGGTGCCGGTCGCCTTCATCATGGGCGTTGCCGCCGTGCTTGCCGGCATCGGCATGCTGTGGGCCAATCCGCGCTGGGGCTGCCGGGTGGACGTGAGCACGCGCATGCTTGTCTGGTGGAACGACAACCTTGCGCCAGGCGAACACCGCATCCCGCTCGACCTGATCGGAACCGTCCGCGTCAGGTACGGCATTGACGAACGGGACATCTTCCTCTTCGACCGGCAGGGTCAACCCATTTCCTTTCCGCGCGACGAAGTGACCCCCTATACAAGGCGCGAAGACTGGGCCCGCGCCCTGGCGGCACTGGCACCCCACATCAAAGTCGAGGTCATTGGCGCGTGACCGCCGGCTGCGCCGGACTGGACTGGCCTCGCGGTTGCGCTATGACACTCCCATGATCGATTTGCCTGACATACGCGACAGCAGGCCGGCTGACGTCGCCGCTCTCGAAACGCTCTATCCGGATGCATTTCCAGCCGAAGATCTCCTGCCGCTGGTCAAGGACCTGCTCAATGATGAGCCTATCCGGAGTTCGCTCGTTGCAGTCATCGATGGTGCCGTCGTGGGCCATGTCATCTTCACCCACTGCGGACTGACAGGCCGCAGCGAACGTGTCGCGCTGCTCGGCCCTCTTGCCGTCGCAAGCAAGTGGCAGAGGAAGGGACTGGGCCGCGCATTGGTGCAGGCTGGCCTGCAGCGCCTCAGGACCGGCGGTACGCGCGAGGTCTTTGTTCTTGGTGATCCGGCCTACTACAGCAAGCTCGGCTTTCTCCCCACTGCCGACGTGGCGCCGCCCTACGCCCTGCCGCCGGCATGGCATGGCGCCTGGCAGGTCCAGCGGCTGGAAGCCGCCGCTTCGCCCCTGCAGGGCGGCCTTGCCGTTCCGGATCCCTGGCTGAAGCCGCAACTGTGGATGCCGTGAACGTGCCAGTCACCGGCCGCGCCCTCCCGTGTCGAGGCATGTCCCATCCGACTCCGTTCACAGCGACAAGGCTTCCGCATGCGCCACTCACACGATAGCCCCTCCCCGGACATGCTTGGTTCCAGTCTGAACGATATTCTGAACTGGACAGTCGCGAACGGACTCAAGGGCGAGAGCGAAGTCGCACTGCTGCACGGGTTCTGCGAGCGATGCGTGAATGCTGGCATCCCGATTTCGCGGGGCACGGCCATCATCGACACGCTCCACCCCGTCTATGAAGGCCGCGCCTTCTTCTGGCGGCTCGACAAGAGCCTTGAGCGCTTCGTGGCGGAGTACGAACCCAATCCCGGCGACCGCGATGCACAGCAATGGCAGAGCAGTCCCTTCTTCAAGCTGCTCGAAAGCGGCGCGAGCGAATTGCGCTGCCACCTCGCGTCTGGCGATACCAGGGGTTTCGCGGTCGTCGAGGAGCTGCGCCGCGAGGGCCAGACGGACTACATCGCCATGGCGCAGCGCTTCCACCGCGAGTCGGTCATCGGCGAGATGGACTGCTTCCTTTCGCGCTGGACCACGGCCGAACCGGGCGGGTTCACCGAGGCGCATCTGGTGGCACTGCGGACCCTGGTGCCGGCGCTCGGGCTGGCGATCAAGTCCACTTCGCTGGCGCGCATTGCCGAGACGCTGGTCGAGACCTATCTCGGCCGCGATGCCGGCAAGCTGGTGCTGGAGGGCCGCATGGCACGCGGCATGGTCCAGAAACTTCACGCCGTCATCTGGTTCTCCGACATGAAGGGCTATACCGCGCTGTCGGAGAGCATCGAGTCGGATCAGCTCATTCCGCTGCTCAACGACTACGCGGAGGCCGTCATCGCCGCGGTGCATGGCGCGGGCGGCGATGTGCTGAAGCTGATCGGCGACGGCGTGCTGGCCACCTTCACCGCCGAGTCGCCCGCGAACGCCTGCCGGGCAGCACTGGTGGCGGAGGCCGAGCTTCGGGCCCGTGTGTCGCTGCTCAGGGAGCGGCGCAGGCTGGAGAACCTGCCCACCGCCGACGTCTACATCGGGTTTCATATCGGCGATGTGTATTACGGCAACATCGGCAGCAAGAACCGGCTCGACTTCACCGTGATCGGCCAGGCCGTCAACGAAGCCAGCCGCATTTCCTCCATGTGCCAGTCGGCGGGCCGCAGCGTGCTGGTCTCGAGCGCCTTCCGCAATGCGCTGCCGGACGAGGATCGCCAGGGCCTCGTCTCGGTCGGCCGCTACGCCCTGCGCGGCCTCGCCAATGCGCAGGA
>JBGSNJ010000502.1:0-1978 GCA_041739715.1 Aestuariivirga sp. | reverse complement strand
CCTTCCATGATCTTGAGGAGGGCCTGCTGGACGCCCTCGCCCGAGACATCGCGGGTGATCGAGGGATTGTCCGACTTGCGGCTGATCTTGTCGACCTCGTCGATGTAGACGATGCCGCGCTGGGCCCGCTCGACATTGTAGTCGGCCGACTGCAGCAGCTTGAGAATGATGTTCTCCACGTCCTCGCCGACGTAGCCCGCTTCGGTGAGCGTCGTGGCATCGGCCATGGTGAAGGGCACATCGAGGATGCGCGCCAGGGTCTGGGCCAGCAGAGTCTTGCCGGAGCCCGTGGGGCCGACCAGCAGGATGTTCGACTTGGCCAGCTCCACGTCGTTGTTCTTCTGCGCGTGGTTCAGGCGCTTGTAATGGTTGTGCACCGCCACCGAAAGCACCTTCTTGGCGTGCTCCTGGCCGATGACGTAGTCGTCGAGAACCTTGCGGATCTCGTGCGGCGTCGGCACGCCGTCCTTCGACTTGGTCAGCGACGTCTTGTTCTCTTCACGGATGATGTCCATGCAGAGTTCGACGCATTCGTCACAGATGAATACGGTGGGGCCAGCAATCAGCTTGCGCACTTCATGCTGGCTTTTGCCGCAAAAGGAGCAATACAAAGTGTTCTTGCTGTCGCTCCCCGTTGCCTTGCTCATTTGCTCTCCTCGGTCCGCACCTGAAAGGTACGCTTTCAGGTCTTAACGGGATTTCACCGCCGGCGCAGCAGTTCTACCCAGTTTCAGAGCCCCTGCCATGCGCGTCGACTCAATCTCAGCATGGGCTTCCATGGTTAATCAATACTTGATTGCCACCACCTCCGGTTGCAATCTGCGCCTTGGCAACTCCGGCGATCGGAGCCGCGCCCGGCTACGACTCGACGGGAACAGCCCGCTTGTCGAGAACCTTGTCGATCAGGCCAAACTCCAGAGCCTTTTCCGACGTGAAGAAGTTATCACGTTCGAGCGCTTCCTCGATGGTCTTGTAGTCGCGCCCTGTGTGATGGACATAGATCTCGTTCAGGCGCCGTTTCAGGCTCTCCACTTCCTTGGCGTGAATCATGATGTCGGTCACCTGGCCCTGATAGCCGCCCGAAGGCTGATGCACCATGATGCGCGAATTCGGCAGGGCGTAACGCAAGCCGTTGGCGCCGGCGGCCAGCAGCAGCGAGCCCATGGAGGCCGCCTGGCCCATGACGATGGTCGACACCGGGCAGCGGATGAACTGCATGGTGTCGTAGATCGACAGGCCGGAGGTCACCACGCCGCCGGGCGAATTGATATAGAGCGAGATTTCCTTCTTCGGATTCTCGGCTTCGAGGAAGAGCAGCTGCATGCAGATCGATGCGGCCACATTGTCGTCGACGGCGCCGGTCAGGAAGATGATGCGCTCGCGCAGCAGTCTTGAAGGGAGGTCATAGACGCGCTCGCCACGGCTCTCCTGCTGGATGACGGAAGGCCAGAAGGCACCGGTGGTCAGGATATCGGCAGGATCACGCATAGGGTTCTTTCGAATGAATCAGTTCAACGGTCAACCCATAGATAGGTGACCTCAGGGTCGCAGGGAAGAGCCTTCCCGGAAAGGGTTAAGGCCGCCCGGCGGGGCTGCCGGCTTGAGAACTCGGCAACCATAGGTCAGCAAAACGGCTTGCCGCGGGCGTTTTGCAAAAAATTGACGCTGTTCGTTCAGGTCTTGTTGAGCGGTCTCGCGTAGCTTCTGCGCCACGGATCGCAAGAGACCGCTTAAGACGTCAGCACTAATGTTCAACTGGAGTAGCCACATGACCAAGTTCATTCGTTTCGCCAAGGATGAGTCCGGCGCCACCGCAATCGAGTACGGCCTGATCGCCGCCGCGATGGGCGTTGCCCTCATCACCGCCATGCCCTTCCTCGCCGGCGCCATCTCCGGCAAGTTCCAGTCGCTCGCCGACGCGATCTCGAGCGGCGTGCAGTAAGCGACGCCAGGCCGCAAGGCCTGACAGTTTTCGATC
>JBGSNJ010000409.1:0-1677 GCA_041739715.1 Aestuariivirga sp. | reverse complement strand
GGACCGGCTACCATCGGGGCATGCTAAGCGGCAGCCGCCAAAACGTCAATTTCAATTTACACTGTACAAGAAATGTTACACACCGGCTGACAGCGCTCAGCTGTCGGTGTCGAAATCGGCCAGTCCGTGCCGCCTGAGCTTGAGGTAAAGGCTCTGGCGGCTAAGCCCCAGGAGTTCGGCAGCCGATGCGCGGTTGTTGTCGGTTTGTCGCAGCGCGGCCTCGATGCACATCACCTCGATCACATCGGCAGCCTCGCGGATCAGTTCCTTGAGCGGTACGCGCCCCACGAGCTCCGAAAAATCGCCCATGTCCTTGATGTGCTGGCTTGCCTGAGAGGGCAGGCCGCCTTCCCGACGCAGATTCTCGGCGATCAGGAATGCATACCGCTCGCGCCCGTCGGCATGCCGCTGCCGCGTCGCGGATACGCTGACCGGGCTCGTCACACCTACTTCGTCGCGCACCAGCGTGGAAAAGCCACGAACCTGATCCTCGTCGCGCAGGCGCGACATAAGGACTTGCAGATCGACCGAGGAACCGCCAAGCCAGTTATTGAGGTGGCGGCCGACTACCTGGCCGCGATTGAGTGCGTTTACGAGGTCGAGGAAGAGGTCATTGAGGGCGACGATGGTGCCGCTTGAATCGGTGACAGCCACAGCCTCGGCGATGGCACCAAACTGGAAATCGTCGGCCCCGGCCGAGCCGGCGGACGCATCGTCACCAGACCGCCTGCCGCTGCCGACATGGATGAGGAGATTCGTGCGGCCGGCCTCGCGATAGGGCTCGATGGTCAGTTCGCGCTCGGACGGCATTCCGGCAAGGCGCGCGAGGACCGCTTGCGCCGTGCCGCTCTGCTGCACTTCCTGCAATTTCTGGCCCATGGCATCGCGTTCGGACTTGTCGAACAGGCTCACGGCGTTCTCGCCGACAATCTTCTTGGCAGGTTTTCCGAGAAGGGCAATTGCCGCCTGGTTCACGTCCAGGATGCGACGGTCCTGTTCGCCGGCGACGACGAGCGGCTCGCGGGCAAGGTGGAAGATCGTCCGGTAACGCGTTTCTGTGTCGCGGATCTTGCGATATTCGTTCTCCAGCTCGACCTGGAACTGCACCAGCTGGCGCTGCAGGCCGGAAAGAGTGCGCAGGTCGTTGCCGAGCGCGAGCAGCCATTTGGACTGCGGAAAGCGCACGACGAGATACTCGACCGGAAGGTCGGGCTGGCCGCGGGCCGGGTGGTTCACCTGCCGCCGCCGCGTGACGGACTGCCTGGCACTTTCCTCGAGCAGCATGCCGATCTTGTCGACGCTTTCGACCGTCACGACATCGCGCCATTTGCAGCCCGTCCAGCCATCGCAGCCATAGGCCACAAGGTCGGGCGAGCGGAAAGCGAGGTCCTCGATCACGCCATCAGGCGTGAGGACCAGCGTGATGTCCGATCCAATGGAGGCAAGCAGGGCAGCCGCGTTATGCCCGAGCTGCGAAATGAATTCGCCGGCCCGGCCAAACTGGCGGAACACCACCTTGTTCTTCTCGAGATCCATCGACGGACCCAGCCTTGAGTTGTCAACCGGACCGGTTTTCGGAATCGGAGGCTTCACGTCTGTGCTGCTTCAATAGGTTGCGTTTGGCATAGTCAAGCGCCGACTGCGGGCTGCCGGTGACGAAATCGGCGCCCATGCGCA
>JBGSNJ010000403.1:0-6672 GCA_041739715.1 Aestuariivirga sp. | reverse complement strand
TCGATCTCGCTGCGTTACGAGGATCGCCGCCTGGCGCAGGCGGCGACGCGCGGCGATGGCGCCGAAGGCGAGAACGTCACGGCCAATGTCTTGACGATCGAGGATGTGCCGCGAGGCCTTCCCCCGGGTGCACCGGATCTGATCGAGGTGCGCGGCGAGATTTACATGTCGCACACGGACTTTGCCGCGCTCAACCGGAAGCAGACCGAAGCGGGGGATCGGCCCTTTGCCAATCCACGCAATGCCGCTGCCGGATCCTTGCGCCAGCTTGATCCGAAGATCACTGCCTCGCGTCCCCTGCGTTTCTTCGCCTATGCCTGGGGCGAAGCGCCGGAGCTTCCGGGCACGACGCAGATGGAGGTGATCCAGGCATTCGGACGCTGGGGTCTGCCGGTCAATCCGCTCATGACGCTGTGCAATTCGGTTGACGAGATGCTCTCACAGTACCGCCGGATTGAAGAACGCCGCGCCGACCTTGGCTACGACATCGACGGCGTCGTCTACAAGGTGAACCGGCTCGACTGGCAGCAACGCCTGGGCTTCGTGTCGCGCAGCCCGCGCTGGGGTCTGGCGCACAAGTTCTCCGCCGAAAAGGCAACGACGATCCTGGAAGGGATCGACATTCAGGTTGGCCGCACGGGGGCCCTCACGCCGGTCGCCCGGCTCAGGCCGGTCACCGTGGGAGGCGTGGTCGTATCCAACGCTACATTGCACAACGAAGACGAGATCGCCCGGAAGGACATTCGCATCGGCGACACGGTCGTCGTCCAGCGGGCGGGCGATGTGATCCCCCAGATTCTCGGCTATGTGGCCGAGAGGCGCCCGGCTGACTCTGTGTCTTATGTCTTTCCCACGATCTGTCCGGCCTGCGGCAGCCATGCCGAACGCGAAGAGCGGACCACCGGCAAGACCGATGCGGTCCGCCGCTGCACCGGCGGACTGATCTGCCCGGCGCAGCGCGTCGAGCGGCTGAAGCACTTCGCGTCGCGCAATGCCTTCGACATCGAAGGACTGGGCGACAAGATCATCGAGGAATTCTACGCCGACGGCCTGATCCAGTCGCCGGATGACATCTTCACTCTTGAAGCGCGCGACAAGCGGGCGCTCAAGCGGCTGAAGGACCGCGAGGGCTGGGGCGAGGCCAGTGTCCGCAAGCTCTTCGATGCCATCGATGCGCGGCGCAGCGTCGCGCTGGACAGGTTCATTTTCGCCCTTGGTATTCGTCATGTGGGCGAAACGACGGCGCGCATACTGGCCCGGGCCTACGGATCGGCAGAGAGTTTCCGCGACCAGATGATTGCAGCCCGTGACGACAGCGGCGAAGCCTGGAGCGAACTCAATGCACTGGACGGGATCGGCGCGGTCGTTGCCGAGGCGATCGTGCAGTTCTTCGACGAGCCCCATAACCGCGTGGTGGTGGACGCCCTGCTGAAGCACGTCGCCGTGACGGCTCTGGAAGCACAAAGTACAACGTCACCCGTGGCCGGAAAGACCGTTGTCTTCACGGGTGCCCTCGAGCGGATGACGCGCGAAGAGGCCAAGGCCATGGCCGAACGGCTTGGCGCCAAGGTGGCGGGTTCGGTATCGAAGAAGACCGATCTGCTGGTGGCCGGACCGGGTGCCGGCTCCAAGCTCAAGGACGCCCAGAAACACGGCGTCGAGGTGATCGACGAAGACGAGTGGTTTCGCCGCGTGGGAAGCCCTTAGACCCGGGAGATCAGGCGATTGGCGCGCAGGCGCCTTCCAGCCATGCGAGTTCCACGCCCGAGAGGAATGCGCCGACCTCCTTCAGGACCCGCGCATGGTAGGCGTCGAGCCAGTCGCGCTCATCCCCCGTCATCTGTCTTGCATCGATGAGGCGGCGCTCGATGGGGCAGAGCGTCAGGGTTTCGAAGCTCATCATCGCGCGATCGCCGTCGGGATGTTCCTCGGGCTCGCGAACCATGACGAGATTCTCGATGCGGATGCCGAAGTGACCCTGCTTGTAATAACCGGGCTCGTTCGACAGGATCATCCCGGGCTCGAGCGGCGTACGGTCGGACTTGTTGATCCGGGCCGGCCCCTCGTGAACGGAGAGATATGAGCCGACGCCATGGCCCGTTCCGTGGTCGAAATCGAGCCCGGCCATCCAGAGACTGCCGCGGGCCATCACATCGAGCTGTGACCCGGTCGTGCCCTTGGGAAACCGGATGCGCGACAGATTGATCATGCCGCGCAAGACACGGGTATAGCGGTCACGCATCTCGTTGCTTGGAGTCCCGATGATCGTGGTACGGGTGATGTCGGTCGTTCCGTCCTGATACTGGCCGCCGGAGTCGATGAGGAAAATCTCGTTCATCCCGAGGGTGCGGCTGCTGTCGGGCGACACGTGATAGTGCGGTATGGCCGCATTTGGTCCGGCCGCCGCGATAGTGTCGAAGGAGAGATCCATCAGAACGCCCGTATCCCGCCGGAAGGCTTCAAGCCTCTCGGCGACGGCGAATTCGTGCAGACCACCGACCGGTGAGGCTGATTCCAGCCAGCACAGGAACCTGGACATGGCCACGCCATCGCGCAGCTGCGCGGCGCGGGCGCCTTGACGTTCAGCCTTGTTCTTTCGCGCCTTGGGCAGTGCACAGGGATCGGTACCATGGACGATTCGTGCGCCGGATTTTTCCAGGACGGCGCGCACCGCATCTGGCACCGCGGCCGTGACGATCCGGACCTTGGCACCGCTCTCGCCCAGCGCCTTGAGTGACTGGCCGATCTCTTCAGGCTTTCGGACCACGGCCACTGACTTCAGATGTGCGCGGACGTCTTCCGGCACCCTGTCGGGATCGATGAACAGCTCGGCTTTGCCCTTGCGCCTGAAGATGGCATTGGCCAGAACAACCGGCGTATAGGGAACATCGAAGCCGCGGATGTTGAGCGCCCACGCCACCGAGTCCGGCTGTGTCAGCACCACCGCATCGTCCTGGCCGAGGTCCATGGCCAGGTCCTTCAGCTTTTCCGCCGCAGTCCGGCCGGCGAATTGCGTGGGCTGGGTGGTGATGATGCCCGTGGGCCTTGGCGGCTGATCCGTCCAAAGTGCGTCGATCAAGTTGCGAGCCATTGGAACGAGTCGGGCGCCAACGGCCTTGCAGGCGGCTCCAAGTCGTTGCGCTTCGCCCGCGGTGATCAGCCAGGGATCGAAGCCGAGGCGATCGCCCCGCTTCAGCGTCTTCTGAATCCAGACGGTTGGCGGATCATCCACAAGGTGATGGGGCTCGAAGATCTTCATATCGACCTGCTGGCGCACCTGGATGGTATAGCGGCCGTCGACGAAGATCGCGGCCTTCCGGGCCGTCACGATCGCCAGTCCCCAGGACCCGGCAAAGCCGGTCAGCCAGCGCAGACGCTCGGCATAGGCCGCCACATACTCGCCTTGGAACTCGTCCTGGCGCGGTACGATATAGCCTGCAAGTTTGCGGGACCTCAGCTCCGCGCGCAGGAGCGCGACGCGGCGGGCGGTTTCGGATGATGCTCTGTTCATGACACAGAGATAGACCGGGGCCTCCACTTCGGCAACCAGATGTACCGCGGCATGCCTGCAGCTACATCTTCAGCTTGATCCGGCCTTCCACCTTCGGCGCGACAGACTTGCGAGCAGAGATGTAGGCCATTACATCATTGGCCAGCAGCTTGGCATCGCGCACACCCAGCAATGGCTTTCCTGTCTTCAACATGGTGTAGCCGTCGCCTCCGCCAAACATGTAGTCGTTGGTGGCAAGGGTGTAGATCTTCGCCTTGTCGATCGGGGCACCGCCGATCATCACGGCGGTCACTCTCTCGCCCGCCGGTTTGGCGAGGTCGGCCTCGAAGCTCAGGCCGGACACTTGTGGGAAGCGGCCGGCAGAGTTCTCGACCTGGCTCACGCCATTCTCGAGCGCGGCCCAAATCGTCTCGCCCGTCACCTCGATCTTCACGGTCCGATTGCCGAAAGGCAGTTCGGTGAGAATGTCCCGCCGCGTGATTTCGGTTCCTGGTGTATATTCCTTGTTGCCGCGGATGCCGCCGCCATTGGTGATGGCGACATCGGCGCCGACCGCTTCGCGGCTTGCGTCGGCAACGAGGTTGCCGATGGCCGCTTCGGTGGTCCGGACCGTTGCCTTGCGGCTATCGAGGCTCTCCGAGGTGATGCCGACCGGGATGTCGAGTCCCTTCGACAGCTCAGCATTGTACTTGTCGACAAGCGCCTGCGTCTCGGGGTCGGGCGCAACGGTGGCCGTGTCGATGATGCGGAAGTTCGGATACCAGGTGACGCTGCGCTTTCCGTCCTTCTCCTCGACGTCGACCTTCACATCGACCACGGTGACGAACTCGGCCTCTTCCTTCGATTCGACCATGACGGTACGTCCGTCAAAGAACAGCGCGAGGTCGTGATCGTCGCCGGTCAGGATGATGTCGACGGCACGGCTGTCATAGAGCGCGCGGTCCACCTGGCGGTTGGCGTGAACCACGGCAACCACCAAATCGGCACCAGCCTCGCGAAGGGCCCTCGCTTCGGTGACGGTGGTCTCGACCGTTGGAAGAAACTTGAGATCGGCACCGGGACTGGACTTCACGGGACTGTCTTCGGCCGTGAGCCCGACGAGGCCCACCTTCACGCCACCCAAGTCGACGATGCTGCGATCCTTGAAGCCCTCGAGCGGCTTTCCGTCGGCGGTGCGGAGATTGGCGGCATAGAGAGGGAACTTCGCCTCCTTCATGCGCTGGAAGAAGACCTCGGGACCGAAGTCGTATTCGTGGTTGCCGGGTGTGAAGATGTCGGGTGGCGCGAGGTTGGTCAGCGCAATGGTATGTGCGCCCTTGTCAAAGCCCGAAAGCAGGGACGGCGAGATCAGATCGCCGGCATGGGCATACACGACATGACCGCCCTTGGCGCGCTCGGCCTTGACCACGGCATTCAGTCGGGCAAAGCCGCCGCGCACTGCTTCATTGTCGATCTTGTAGATGTCGTTGGTGAGCAGGAAGGTGATGTTGGTCGTCTCGGCAAGGGCAGGGGAAATGATGACGGTACAACCGAGAAAGGCGGCGAAGAGAGCGGTGTTGAGCTTGCGCATGATGGCCTCCGGGCAGTGAGGAATGGGAGTAAAGTCCATTACACCGCGAGGCGCAACATGGTGATGACGCTCGGTAATCGTTTGGTCTTGCTTCTTCGGGCGATCTGCGACATAGTGGCGCTTATCGACACTTGGGCCGGACGATTGGCCGCTTCGCTACCCAACGGGCCGCGCACGCAAGACTCCTCCAATTATCGACCACGGGTCTCGTTGTGTGCCATTGGTAAAACCACGGGATCTTCATCTAACCTAACTTGAGGACATCCCATGGATACGGGTACTGTGAAGTGGTTCAACGAGCAGAAGGGCTACGGTTTCATTCAGCCCGACAACGGCAGCAAGGACATCTTCGTCCATATCTCTGCCGTCGAGCGCGCTGGACTGCGCACGCTGAAGGAAGGCCAGAAGGTTTCCTTCGAGATCGTGACCGACAAGCGCACGGGCCGCAGCTCGGCTGGTAACCTTCAGGCTTCGTAAGACCTCATTGCATTCTGACAGGTGTGATGCCCGGCCTCTGGCCGGGCATTTTGCGTTCCCTACGACCGCCCCCCCCCTTGTGTTGCGTTGCGATATCAACCAAAGAGATTTGTCATGCGTTGAGTGCATGATTAACGCCTTGTTCATACTTCTGAGATTGAAGTGATTGTTCGGTGGGCGATTTCTTTCTGTGTCCGAAATAAGGCATATTCTGTTTTAAAACGGTCATATTTCAAAGATATAGAAACGTTATCTGTAGGGCGGGCCGGAACCGCACTTGGTTCATTTGGATCATGCCAAGAACGCATGACTGGGCCGTCTTTGCAGCGCTGGTATGGGGGAGTGCTGCCCTCTATATCCGCCCCAACAATGTGCAGTGCACAATGAAATCAAACCTCGGAGGGCCCACCAGCGGGGCGCCCGACGAGATGAAAAGGAGAACGAAGATCATGACGACCACGACTTACGGCCGCGACATCTCGCGCACCGACGGCTTCACCATGGGCGCCGGCCTTCTTGGCCGTGTCCGGACCTACCTGGCCAAGAGCCGGGCCGAGCGGCAGCTTTCGCAACTCGACGACCGCCTGCTCGCCGATATCGGCGTGAAGCGTTCAGACATCAACAAGATGGTGTGGGGCCGCTAAGCGCGCGCTACGCATCCTCCCAGCCGGCACCTTGCGTTCCGGACCAAAGGCGCCCGGGATACCTCCCTCTCGGGCGCTTTTTTCTTTCGGGCCAGGACAGAACCAGAGTCAGCCAGTTGCCGCGCGTGATGACCATGTCGCGGCGCAGCCCGTGATTGCGGTAGGTGGCCAGGATCCAGCGGCCCTGGTCACGCGTCAGGCCTGACAGGATCAGGCGACCGCCAGGGGCCAGGCTTTCGGTCAGCCCGCGCGCCAGCGCCACCAGCGGCCTGGCGAGGATGTTCGCAAAGATCAGGTCATAGGGGGCGCTCTGCGCGATGCGCCGGTGCTTCAGGCCTGGAGCGACGATGCATCTGACGAGTTGACCGGCTGAGTTCAGCGCCGCATTCGCTGCTGCCACCCGCACCGCTTCCGGATCGATATCGCTGGCGAGGGCCAGACGGCGAGCAGCGCGCGCGGCCGCGATGGCG
>JBGSNJ010000380.1:0-5314 GCA_041739715.1 Aestuariivirga sp. | reverse complement strand
GCGGCGGAGCAGCTCCGCGGCCTGCTCGTGTCCGGCGAGACAGGCCGCTGGTCCGCGACGGGCGAGGCACTGCTCAACTATGCCGCTCGAGAGTCTCACTTGAACCAACTGATCCGGCCGGCTCTGTCCAAGGACCATGTCGTGCTGTGCGACCGCTTCATGGATTCTACCCGGGCCTATCAGGGCTATGCCGGCGGCTGCAGCATGGCGCTCATCGATGCACTCGAGGAGGGTGTGGTTGGCGCGACCCGGCCGGACCTGACTCTGATCTTCGATCTCGATCCGGAGCAGGGATTGCTCCGCGCACGGAAAAGGGGCGACAGCGAGGATCGCTACGAGCGCAAGGGGTTGGACTTCCACCGCCGCCTGCGAAGCGGTTTCCTTGATATCCTCGATCGCGAGCCAAAGCGCTGCCGGCTTGTCGACGCGGGGCGCTCCGTCGATGACGTGTCGAACCAGGTTTGGTCCATCGTCAGCGAGCGGCTGTGATGGCGGAAGAAACCCCTGACCCGCGCGAAGTCGTGTGGCATCCCCGCCGGCGCCTCGTGCTTTACGGTTATGAGGCGGCCGAGGCGCGCCTCCTGCAGGCCGTCCAGTCTGGCAAGCTTCATCATGCCTGGCTGATCTCGGGTCCACGCGGCATCGGCAAGGCAACCTTGGCCTATCGCTTTGCACGCTACCTCTCCCAGCCACCATCACACCTGTCGCAAACCACGCTTGCCGTGCCCGAAGACGCCCAGTCGACGCATCTACTGGCCGCCGGGGCACACCCGAACATCTTCGTGTTGCAGCGGGCCATGGATCAGCGCGCCAAGCGACTTAAGACAGAGATCGCCGTCGACGACGCGCGCGAGGCGATTGGCTTCACAGGCATGACCTCTGCCACCGGCGGCTGGCGGATCGTCATCGTCGACTCCGCCGACGACTTGAACCTGTCATCGGCCAATGCCCTGCTGAAGATGATCGAGGAACCGCCGCCCCGGAGCCTCATCCTGATCGTTTGCCACCAGCCAGGGCGCCTGTTGCGCACGATCAGGTCACGCTGCATCCATCTGCATTTGGCGCCGCTCCCGGAAGCAACGGTCTTGCAGGTTCTCCGCAGCCTGCCCGAAATGGGCGTCAAGGCCGATGATGCCACGCGCCGCCTTGCCGCCAGCCTGTCACGCGGAAGTCCCGGTCGGGCGCTTGACCTGGTGGGATCGAAGGGCGCTGCTGCCTTTGCCGATCTTCAGTCGCGGCCAAAGCTCACCCCGGCAGGTTGCATCGAGATTGCGGCTCCTTTTGGCGGCCGGATTGCCGCCGAGGACTATGCCGTCTTCTGCGAACTCCTGACCGGCTGGGTGGCGAACAAGGCGCGGGAATCGGCCCTTCTTGGCCATGGCCAGGCCCTGGCCCTCGCCCATGACGACATCGTCTATTCCCTTCGCCAGGCAGATGCCCTAAATCTCGACTGCCGCCAGACGGTCACCGATGCGCTGATGCGTGTCGAAGAGGCGCTGAGGGCCTCCTGAAGTTCACGATAGAAGCGACATGTCGAAACCGAAGTTCTACACGACCACGGCCATACCCTATGCCAATGGCGCGCCGCACATCGGCCACGCCTATGAGCGGATTGCCACGGATGCCATTGCGCGGTTCAAGCGTCTCGATGGCTATGACGTTCTTTTCGTCACCGGCATGGATGAGCACGGTCAGAAGATGCAGCAGACGGCAGCCCGGGAAGGGCTGACGGCCATGGCCCTTGCCGATCGCACGGCGAAGCAGTTTGAGGACATGGGCGACGAACTGAACGCCCGCGCCGATGACATCCTGCGCACGACGTCGGAGCGGCACCGCATTTCCGTCCAGGAGGTCTGGCGCCGGATGGCCGCCAAGGGCGACATCTATTTGTCGAAGTATTCCGGCTGGTACTCGGTACGCGATGAGGCCTACTACGG
Source organism: Aestuariivirga sp. (assembly GCA_041739715.1). GTDB lineage: Bacteria > Pseudomonadota > Alphaproteobacteria > Rhizobiales > Aestuariivirgaceae > Aestuariivirga. The sequence goes on along the minus strand of JBGSNJ010000380.1, from coordinate 3,377 downwards.
CGAGGATGAAACAGAGGAGCGCGACGGCCGCCGCTTTGCCGTCAAGACCGGCACGCCGGTCGAATGGGTGGAAGAGGAAAGCTACTTCTTCAAGCTCTCGGCCTATGCGGATCGCCTGCTGCGCCTCTACGAAGAGCGGCCGGATTTCATCGTTCCAGAGCATTACAAAAACGAGATCGTTGCCTTTGTGAAGCGCGGCCTGAACGATCTTTCGATCAGCCGCACCACCTTCGACTGGGGCGTCCCGGTTCCGGGCGATCCGAGGCACGTGATGTATGTCTGGGTGGACGCGCTGACCAATTATCTCTCCGCCACGGGCTTTCCTGATGCCGATGCGCCGCGCGCCGGATTCTGGCCCGCGGATTCCCATGTCATCGGCAAGGACATCACGCGGTTCCACGCCATCTACTGGCCGGCCTTCCTGATGTCGGCGGACCTCCCTGTGCCGAAGCAGATCGTGGTCCACGGCTTCCTGTTTAGCCGGGGCGAGAAGATGTCGAAGTCAGTTGGCAATGTCGTTTCCCCGTCCGATCTCGTCCGCAGTTACGGCGTCGACCAGACGCGTTACTTCTTCCTGCGCGAGGTGCCCTTCGGCCAGGACGGCAACTACAGCCACGAGGCCATCGTCAACCGCATCAATGCCGACCTAGCCAACGATCTCGGCAACCTGGCGCAGCGGTCGCTGTCGATGATCGCAAAGAACTGCGGCAGCAAGGTTCCGGTCTGCGGTCCCTTGAGCGCGGCCGACAGCGAGATCCTTGCCGCGGCCGATGCGATTTGCGCCGAGGCCCGCGCCGCGCATGAGAATTACGCTCTCAACAGGGCGCTCGACGCCATCTGGAAGGTCGTGGCCGAGGCCAACCGGTACTTCGCCGGACAGGAGCCCTGGGCGTTGAAGAAGTCCGATCCTGCCCGCATGGAGACGGTCCTTTTCGTGACTGCCGAAGTGCTGCGCATCATCGGCATCATGGCCCAACCCTATGTTCCCGCCTCGGCGGCCAGGCTCCTCGACCTCCTGGCCGTTCCGGCCGGTCAGCGCAGCTTCGCGGACCTTGGAACGCGCCTGGCATCCGGAGCGCTATTGCCAGCACCTACGCCCATTTTCCCGCGCTACTTGGAGGAGGGGGATGCCGCCCCTGCCAAGGCCTGACGCATGCAGGTCGTGGACAGCCACTGCCATCTCGATTTCGAAGGGCTGCAGGAACACCTGCCCGAGGTGCTGAGCCGCGCCGAAGAGGCTGGCGTCGGACTGATGGTCTCGATCTCCTCGCGGGTCCGGACATTCGACAATCTGCGCCGCATCGCAGAGGAAAACCCCAATGTTTTCTGTACGGTCGGTACGCATCCGCATAACGCGCATGAAGAGCTTGACGTGACCGTCGACGAGCTTGTGAAGCTTGCGTCACACCCCAAGGTGATCGGCATTGGTGAAGCCGGCCTCGATCATCACTACGATTTCAGTCCCCGGGCAGCGCAGGAACACGGATTCCGGTTTCACATCGATGCCGCGCGGGTCGCGGGCCTTCCTGTGGTCATCCACAGCCGTGAGGCCGAAGCCGATACCATCCGGATCCTCGAAGACGAGATGGGGAAGGGGGCCTTCCTGCCCCTTCTCCACTGCTTCACGTCGAAGCGCGAACTGGCCGATGCGGCTGTTGCCATGGGCGGATACGTGTCTTTTTCCGGCATCCTCACCTACAAGACAGCCGAAGACCTTCGCGCAACTGCCGCAGCTTTGCCTATGGACCGATTGCTCGTCGAAACCGACTCGCCATATCTCGCGCCAGTGCCGTATCGCGGAAAGCCGAACGAGCCGTCCTATGTGGTGAAGACGCTGGAGACGCTTGCGCAGGTCAAGGGTGTGTCCGTCGCGGACATGGCGGCGATCACCAGTGATAACTTCTTTCGCCTTTTCTCAAAGGCGCCACGGCCTCCGCAGTTTGTCAGGGCCGCATGACAGTAAGGCTCACCATCCTCGGCTGCGGCTCGTCAGCCGGCGTGCCGCGCATCGGCGGCGACTGGGGGCGTTGCGATCCCTCAAATCCAAAGAACCGGCGCCGGCGCTGTTCCGTCTTGTTGACACGTAGCGGTCCCAATGGCGTCACGCGGGTGGTGATCGACACGTCACCCGACATGCGCGAGCAGATGCTGGACGCGTCAGTACCGGATATCGACGGTGTACTCTTTACCCATGAACATGCCGACCACACCCATGGCATCGACGAACTGAGAGCCTATTTTCTGCTGCGGCGCCGCAAGGTCGAGGTCTGGGCCGATGAACCGACGGGCCAGATGCTCATGACCCGCTTCGCATACTGCTTCTATACCGCGCCTGGCAGCGACTATCCGCCCATCCTGAACCTGAACCGCCTGCAGGCCGGAACGTCCGTCACCATCGGAGGAGCCGGAGGTGACATCACGGCGCTTCCATTCCGTGTCCATCATGGCAACATGGACGCGCTGGGCTTCCGGATTGGCGCCGCGGCCTATACGCCTGACCTCAACGGCGTGCCCGACGAGAGCCTGTCTTTTCTCGAGGGCCTGGATCTCTGGATTGTGGACGCGCTCCGCCGGACGGGTCATCCCAGCCATCTGAGTCTTCCGGAGACCCTGGACTGGATCGCGCGGATGAAGCCGCAGCGCGCCATCATCACAAACATGCACATCGACTTGGACTACGAGACGCTCCGCGCCGAACTGCCGGCAGGCGTGGCGCCAGCGCACGACGGACTTGAAGTCGTCATCTGAAGCTTGAGCATCAAGCGCCAAGTTGATGCAACTCTTCAGCAATCCGGCAGACTGGCCCAAACACAAATGTTCCATAATATATATTATGCGAATTGACCGTGTTGTTGTCAGGCAGTGCTGACAGCCAGGCTCCCGACCGGAATCATCTCCGCATCTCCCTCGACGAAGGACTTGCCTTTCCAGTCTCCAAGCCAGTGGTCGACCCGCAGCCCCGCCTCCACGATGCGAGCCGCGATCGCCTCCCGACCCGCGAAGCGGATAAGGGATGACGCGCGCCATTCCTTGCCGGACTCTGACTGGTAGACGGTCTCGTAGGTCACCACCTCGGTCGCGGGGTCATGTGCAACGTCGTTCCAGGCCGTGATGCGCCCTAGCCCGGGATGGTCGAAGGCGCGCCGCGACGCCGCGGGCGTCCATTCGCGCCATTCCTCCGCGGCTGGGTTGCGCGAGTCGAAGATGAAGATGCCGCCGGGTACCAGATGCGCCGCGATGGTCTCGCATACGGCCCGCTGGTCGTCGTCGGTCAGCAGCACCTGGAAGGCATGACCAGTCATGACGATCAGGTCGAACCGCCGCCCGAGCCGGACGGTGCGGGCGTCTGCCTCCACCCAAGTCACGCGCTGGCCGCC
>JBGSNJ010000374.1:0-1792 GCA_041739715.1 Aestuariivirga sp. | reverse complement strand
CCGACGATCAGCACGTCCTTGCCCTTGAACTCCAGCGCATCTCGGAAGTCGTGGGCATGCAGCACGCGGCCATTGAAGCTGTCGAGACCCTCGAAGAAGGGGGTGTTCGGGGTTGAGAAGTGGCCGCTGGCGCAGATGACGCAATCGAACTCCTCCGTGTACATCCGGTCCTTGGGCCGATCATGCACGGTGACATGGAATTTTTTCTTCTTCTTGTCGTATGTCACCATGCGCACTGGCGAGTTGAAGCGGATCCACTTGCGTACGCCCGCCTTCTTCACCCGGCCGACGATGTAATCCCACAGCACCGCGCGCGGCGGATAGGAGGGAATGGGCTTCCCGAAATGCTCCTCGAAGGAATAGTCGGCGAACTCCAGCCCTTCCTTGGGGCCGTTGGACCAGAGATAGCGATACATCGAACAGTGGACGGGCTCGCCATATTCGTCGAGGCCGGTGCGCCAGGTGTATTTCCACAGGCCGCCCCAATCATCCTGCTTTTCGAAGCAGACGATCTCGGGGATCTTGGCCTTCTTCTTGGCGGCGGACTGGAAGGCTCTGAGGGCAGCAAGGCCGGAAGGGCCTGCTCCGATGACGGCGACACGGGTCATGCGACACTTTCCTCCGTTGTGGCGGTTCCGCTTGCATACGGAATCCAATTCTGACCACATTAGGCCAATTCCGGACCAATCTGTAAAGGGTCAAACCGCCTCAATCATGCGACAAATCAGCAATCTTCGACTGAAGTCTGAGTTCCTGGGCTGGCAGTGCCGCATCCGCCAGATCTCCGCACGCGACTACGGGGGCCAGCCGATGCCCGCCATGCATCCCCGCGTCTGCAGTCGAAAGGGCGAGGTGCTTCTGCCGGCCATGATGATCCTTCTGGCACCGGACGACACGGTGCCGGCCACCGCCTTTCTCAAGTTCCAGGTGCAGAAGACATCGGAACACCAGCGCGCCCGCGAGGCCAGCGTGAAGTACTTCGGCGGCGACTTCTATCAGTTGCCGGAACTTTTCTCGGACGAGATGACAGCCGTCTTCGGTCCCGGATCGGAGACAGCGGCACGGCTCCTCAAGCAGAAGGAGGTGTTGCTCGACTTCGACCAGTATGCCCAGTCCTATCGCATGTTCTGCAAGGTGCGGAAACTGGGGCCAAGGGACGGTGCGCTCGACTTCAGCCTGTGGCATGCCCGGGTCTTCAATCCCAATGTTCCGAACGACTCGCAGGTCCTGGGCTTCAAGCCGGATTGGAAGAGTGCAGTGGGCGCATCCTCCGCATGATCACGGTTCTGCCGTCTTCCGGATTTCGCCAAGGGCGGTGGCTCAATGGGATGGGCGTGTCGTGGGACATTGCTGCCGAACCCGAGAATGCCGGGTCAGCGGACTTCGCGTGGCGCTTCGCCATCGCCCGTATCGACGCGGACGTTCCCTTCTCGCGCTATGCGAGCGTCGATCGCATCTTCACGCTGATCGAAGGCGAAGGACTGACGCTCGCTCTCGAAGGTCATGCGCCGCTGATCATCGACCGCAGGTTCGTTCCCCATGCCTTTCCGGGCGACGTGGCGACTTCGTGCCGGTTGACGGCCGGCCCTTGCCGCGCGCTCAATCTCTTTCTGCACCGGCGATCATGGAGCGCAGAGGTGAATGTCGTGCAGGGGGCAGGGCAGCTGGCAGGCGGCGAACCCCTGCTGCTCTTCGCGCTGGACGGGGATGTCGCGCTGGAGGACCGTAGCTTGCATGCTGGCGATGCCGCCTTAGCATCGGGTGTTCTGCACTACGCGGCCGGCCCACACCA
>JBGSNJ010000348.1:0-4205 GCA_041739715.1 Aestuariivirga sp. | reverse complement strand
CCGCGCGGCAGGGGACGCGGACGATCCCGCATCTGCCGCTGCGCTGCTCAGTCGCGCCCGCGCGCTGGAAGGCCGTCTGGTCGAGCCGTTCTGGCGCGACCTTGCAGCCGCCGCAGTCGATCTCGTCTTGGCTGCCTGATCTTCCCCCTTCCGGAAACCCACCCCGGCCACTTTGCCGGACCATGCAAGAGAGGGACCCGCTCATGCCCGAAGTGATCTCAACGACCGTCTATCGCATCGAAGAACTTTCCGAGGGTGCCATGGACGGGGCCCGCGCCTGGTATCGCGAGGGCGGTTTCGACCATGACTGGTATGACGCCGTCTATGAGGATTTCCAGCACATCGCGGAAATCCTCGGCATCCGCCTGAAGACCCGGACGACCCGCCTTGTCGGCGGTCGCACCCGGCAGGATCCCTGCATCTGGTTCAGCGGTTTCTGGTCGCAAGGCGATGGCGCCGTCTGGGAGGGCGTTTATTCCTACCGGAAATCCGCCGCCGCCGAACTTCGCGCCTTTGCGCCGAAGGACAAGACCCTGCACCGGATCGCGGAGACCTTGCAGGCGGCACAACGGCAGAATTTCTACCAACTGCGCGCCGAGGTCACGCATCGTGGCAATTACTATCACGCTTTCACCATGGCGGTCTCTGTGACGCGAGCCATGCATGCAACTTCGCGGATGGCGCCGGAGCGGTAAAGGTCTTCGAACCCGGCATAGCCGTCCGCATGCATCCAGCCACGGTAGCGGGCGAGATGATCCTTGGGATGCTGGCCCTTCCTGTCGCCCGAGAAGCGATACCAGGCTGCCGGAGGTGCATCGCCACCCCATGGGCGTTCGTCGCGGGCGTAGGTCCAGAGCCTTGCGGTCTGGGTCTTGCCGGTGCCGGGTGCGAGCATGCTGATCGGCGTGTCATCCGCGAAGATCGCCTCGGCCGACAGGACATGGCGGCCGATGGTATCGGCCAGCGGTTCCAGCAGGGCGGTGGTCTTGCCGACCCAATCGGCCAAGGTGGAGCGATCCAGATCGAGCCCTTCGCGGTCGAAGATCTGGCTCTGGCGGTAGAGCGGCAAGTGATCGGCATATTTGCTGACCAGAACATGGGCCAGGAGGCCCGGGCCGGGGCGGCCGCGCTCGATCGGGCGAGAGGGCAGCGGTGCCTGGATGAACCGTTCGCAGCAGGCGCAGGTCAGGCGAGGCCGCACGATCCGGTTCACGATGAAGCGGCCCGGCACATACTCCAGTTCTTCGGTCACATCCTCGCCGATCCGGTGCAGGCGACCGCCACAATCAGCGCAGGCATCGGCACCCGGGGTTAGTTCGACCTCCATCCGGGGAATGTGGTCGGGGATCGGACGACGCTTGGGTTTATCCTTCTCCTCGATGTCCGGCAGCTTCAGGCGTGCGGTCATCGCGGCGGCCGCGATCTCGCTGGTCTCGAGTGCCAGCTGAAGCTGTTCCGCCGTCTCGGACGACGCCCCGAAGCGATGAGCCCGATGCCCGGCCAACTGGTGCCGCAGCTTCTCGATCAGGATCGCTTGCGCCCTCACCTCCGCCAGAAGCCGCGCGGTGAAGCTGCGCAGCTCCTCGGGGTCTTCCGGAAGGGTCAGGGTTTGATCCAGCATGCAAGAAGTTTATCCCACTGTATTCGTTGTGGGAATCCTTCTCTTGCAGGATGGCAGATTATCCCGCAGCCAGAGGCTGCCATGACCGCTGCGGCGCGCGCCAGTCGATCCCTTCCAGCAGCATCGCCAGCTGTGCAGGCGACAGCGCAACCTTCCCCTCCTTGGCCGAGGGCCAAACGAACCGCCCCTTCTCCAGCCGCTTAAGGAACATGCAGGCGCCTTGACCATCCCACCAGATGACCTTGACCAGGTCACCCCGGCGACCACGGAAGACAAAGAGATGCCCGGCAAACGGGTCCTGCTTCAGCACCGCTTCGGCCTGGGCTGCAAGCGCCGCAAAGCCCTTGCGCATGTCGGTGACCCCGGCCGCCAGCCAGACCCGCGTATTCGCCGGGACCGGGATCAAGCTGTCAGCCCCCGGATAAGCCGTGCCAAGGCTTCAGGATCATACCCACCGCTGATGCGCATCCGGTGGCCGCCCGCCAGGTCGATCTCGATGCAGCTGTCGGCAACAGGCGCTGCGGCAGGCGGCCTCGCCTCCGCGACGATCTCCACCGGCAGAAAGCGCAAACCGGCTTCCTCTGACCCAGTTCCGGGTGCGGGCCGATACTTGGGATCGCGGAGCCATTTGAAGATCAGGTTCGCATTCACCGTGTAGCGAAACGCTACCTGCGCCACAGAAACGCCAGGCGCAGTCGTCTGCAGGCAGATCGACCGCTTCTCCTCGTCCGTCCAAAGCCGCCTCGTCCGACGCGCCATCACGCACCATAGTGTCCACTAACGATAGTGGACACTAACCGGCACCATCCTGCTGCGGCAGAGCGGTCAGACCGGACGCTTACGCAGTCTCCACCCATTCGGGCGACTGTCCCTGGCGCGAAGAGGGAGAGGGGTGCTGGGACGGGTCAGGTCCGGCGGTTGAGAGAGAGCGCTGATCGGGCCTGACCTGTCCCGCTCTCTTGAGGATTTCCCGATGAACGACCTTTCCCCGGCGACCTTGGCGCAAGCGCCGCTCGCCCCGGCTCCTGCCATCCTGGTTGCGGCCGGCCTTTTGATGCCGTTAATCGAACGCGGGCAGCGCGTTGACGCCACGATGCTTCGCAGGGCGATGGAAGCTGCCTTTGGCGCCTCTGATGCTTCCGGCCTATGGGACTGGAAGACGGCGTATGACGCCTGCGAGGCTGCGACCGTCCTGTTCCTGAGGAAATACGGTCGCGCCGTCTTTCGCCAAGCCGATACGCCAGCGGCGCGACTTGCCGCCCTGTCGAAGATCGCGGGCCTTTTACCAAGTCACACGCGCCGATCCGAGGAAAGCCAGGCGTTTCAGCAGTTCTCCACACCGGTCCCTCTTGGGCTTGCGGCGCTGACGGCCGCGGCCATCAATCCCGACGACGTGGTGCTTGAGCCATCTGCAGGCACTGGCCTTCTGGCAGTCCTCGCCGAGATTTCCAGCGGCGGCCTGATGCTGAACGAACTGGCCGAAACCCGCGCCGATCTCCTCTCGTCCCTCTTCCCGGCCCTCTCTGTCACCCGCTTCGACGCGGCGCAGATCCACGACCACCTCGATGCCGGAGCCATTCCCTCAGTCGTTCTTATGAACCCGCCGTTTTCGGCGATGGCGAATGTTAGCGGCAAGGTTCAGGACGCCGCCTTCCGGCACATCGCCTCGGCACTCGCGCGCCTGGCCCCGGGTGGGCGGATGGTAACGATCACCGGCGCAGGCTTCGGACCCGACATTCCTGTCTGGCGGGATGCCTTCGCCCGGCTTCAGGAGCGCGGGCGGGTGGTCTTTTCGGCAGCGATCGACGGCTCGGTCTATGCGCGTCATGGCACGACGTTGCCGACGCGGTTGACGGTGTTCGACAAGGTCCCGGCCGAAGATCCCACGCTTTTCCCGGCCTCACCTGGCATGGCACCCGACGTTGCGACCCTGCTCGGCTGGGTCGCCGACCATGTGCCGCCGCGTTCTGCCGTCGATTTGCCCAAGCCACCATCGCCGACTCTGCCTGCGGCGCGCTCAGTTCGTGGCTATCTCGCTCGCGCAAACGCCGCTCCGGCGATGTGTAAGCCAGTTGCATCCCCCGATGCTATCGAACTCGTCTATGAGACCATCGATGATGTGCCGCCCGACGCCACCCGCCTCTCGGATGCGATCTATGAAGAATATGGGCTGCAATCGATCCGGATTCCCGGCGCTGTGCCACATCCGACCAAACTGGTGCAATCTGCTGCCATGGCCTCGGTCGCGCCACCGCGGCCGACCTATCGGCCCATGCTGCCTGCGGGCATCGGCCAACGCCTGTCGGACGCCCAGTTGGAGACGGTGATCTATGCCGGCGAGGCCCATTCCGACCATCTTGCCGGGAGCTGGACCGTGGATGCGACCTTCGACACTGTCAGCGCTGCAGCCGATAGTTTACCTCACTCGGTCCGCTTCCGCCGCGGTTTCATGTTGGGCGATGGTACTGGGGCAGGGAAGGGCCGCCAATCCGCCGGGATCATCCTCGACAACTGGCTGCGCGGTCGGAGCAAAGCTGTCTGGATCTCGAAATCGGACAAGCTGATTGAGGATGCACAGCGCGAC
>JBGSNJ010000276.1:0-1921 GCA_041739715.1 Aestuariivirga sp. | reverse complement strand
GCGGCGGCAGCCGCGACGAAGCTCTGATGGGCGAGCTGGCCGATGCGCTCGGGGCGACTCTCGATATCGTCAAGGGGGCTGCGGATCATCTCGGGCCTGCCGTTCTTGCCGCCTGCAGCGCGGGCGTCGAGCTGCGGCTGCCGATTGGGCGCCGCTATCGCCCGCGCCGTGATGCCCATCGCGCCTATGGCGAAAGATTGAGAATCTACCGGCAGGTCTTTGCGGCGGTGCAGCCGCTTCTGTCTGGAATCCGCCATGTCACAGGATCGGGGAGCAGGGTTTGATGACAGACACGATGAGATCGGCGCGGCTTGTCGGTATCCGGCAGATGCAGATCGACCGCCTGCCGGTGGCCCCGCCGCAGGCGGGCGAGATCCAGGTTCGCATCGAGGCCTGCGGCGTCTGTGCGACGGACTCGCGGAAATACGAGATCGGGGTGAATGACGGACACTACCCTTTCAATCCCGGGCATGAATGGCTCGGCGAAGTCTCGGCCATCGGAAGTGGGGTGAAGGGGTTCCGTGTCGGCGATCGCGTCTATGGCGACACCTATGGCGGCTACGCTGATTTCGCCACCATTCCCGTCGACCCCATCGACTGGTCGCGCGGGCCGCTGCTGCTGCCGCGTGACCTCGACCGCCGCCGCGCCATCTTCATCGAACCCCTGGCCGACTGCATCCATGCGGTGCGCGACCAGGCGCGGCTGGAGCCCGGCCAGAAACTGGTGGTGATCGCGGCCGGCGTCATGGGGCTGAAGATCATTGCCGATGCCGCCCGGCTAGGCTGCGAGGTGATGGCAGTGGAACCGCTGGTACCGCGTCAGGCCGCAGCCCGGACATTCGGAGCAAGTCTCGTTACCGGGCCTGAGAACTGGGCCGAAGCCGCGGCCGACTGGACTGGCGGGCAGGGCGTCGACGCCGTGATCCTCACCATCGGAAATCCCGATCTGGTCATGCCCTGCGTGAGGGCTGCGCGACCGCGCGGCCGCGTGGTCCTGTTCGCGGGGTTCGGCAACCGCAAGGAAGCAATGCTCGACCTCAACGACATTCACTATCGCGAGATTGCGCTCATCGGCAGCGAGTGGATCGGCACGCCGCCCAATCAGCGCCGGCACCGTTATGACGAGGCGCTGGATTTCCTTCTGGACGCCCGCGTACCTTTCGAGGACCTTGTGACCTCGACCTGCGGTTTTGCAACGCTCGAACAGGCGCTCGTCGCCCGTCAGGGCTTCACGGGGTTCAAGATCATGTTCGAGCCGGAGAGAGAGTCATGATGACGCCAGCCTGCATCGGCGCTGACGGACGGTCGGTGATCATCGCCATCGACCACGCGCTCTATTCGTGGCCGTGCCGCGGACTCGAAGACCGGAAGTCGATCATGTCGGCAGCGAATGCGGCCGGCGCCGACGCGATGATCGCGAGTTATGGCACTATCCGCGACTTCCGGCGGGACTTCGGCCGCGTGAAGCCGATCCTCAAGCTCGATCTGACGTCCGTCACGCTGGGCGGGCATTATCCGCTGACGGAATATGTCATGGCCTATGGCCTCGACGACGCCGAACGCCTTGGTGTCAGTACGGTCCTCAACTTCATTCAGCTGGGCGCACCCTTCGAGCTCGAGGCACTGCGCCAGTCCGGCAGGCTTGCGGCCGAATGCGACAGGCGCGGCTTCACCTATCTCTGCGAGATCATGCCGGTCGAGAGCGCCATGTTTCCAGATCCGGAAGCGCCGGAGGCCATGGTGGCGGCCTGCCGCACCGGGCAGGAACTGGGCGCACATGTCATCAAGACCACCATGCCGGTCCCTTCGGCGGAAATCGCTGCGGCGGTTGCGGCCTGCAACATTCCGGTGGTGCTCGCCGGCGGGGCCCTTGCGAAGGATGCGGCGGCCTATGATGCCGCGATCTCCGCCGCGCTGTCCG
>JBGSNJ010000217.1:0-1580 GCA_041739715.1 Aestuariivirga sp. | reverse complement strand
TGACCGTGGTCGACGCCAAGGCGCTGGCCGAAGGCCGCTTCGCCGACGACGAGGCGGCCGTGCAGGCGCAGCGCGCCGCCGACCCCAATCTCGACCACGAGAATCCCATCGAGGAGCTCTTCGAGGACCAGCTCAACTGCGCCGACATGGTGATCGTCAACAAGACCGACCTGCTCGGCGCCAACGAACATGACCAGGTGACGGGCGATCTCAAGACCAGGGTGCGCAGCGGCACGCGGCTGGTTCCCACCCGCCACGGCGCCATCGACATCGCAGCCCTGCTGGGCCTTGCGGCCGCGGCGGAGGACGATCTGCAGAACCGCCTCTCGCATCACGAGATGGAGGGCGAGGAACAGCACGACCACGACGACTTCGTCAGCTTCATCGTGTCGCTGGGCGAGGTGGCCGACCGCGAGGCGCTGCTGAAGCGGATCGCCGCCACCATCGCCAGCCACGACATCCTGCGCATCAAGGGTTTCGTCGATGTTGCCGGCTCTCCGGCGCGCCTCCTGGTGCAGGCCGTGGGCCCGCGCCTCAACAGCTATTTCGACCGGGCCTGGCAAAAGGATGAACGGCGCGGCACCGATCTGGTGGTGATCGGCGAGAAGCACATGGATCGCGCGGCCATCGAAAGGACGCTCAGGGGATGACGGCGGCGCACGCCCAGCGGTCGCGGTGATGCATCTCCTCGCCACCACATCGGGCGTCATCGACGGGGCGGCGGAAGCCGTCGACCTCGGCCAAGACCCGGCCGACATCGCCGTACTGTCGGCGGCGGACAGCGAACTGGCCGCGCTGGCCAGCGCGCAGGACAGTGTCGGGGGCCTGTCCCTGCGGCTGGCCAATCTGCTGCAGCTGCAGCACAATCTTTCAGTCGACCTCTATATCGAGAGGACGCTGGCCACGGCGAAGCTCATCGTGCTGCGTCTGCTGGGAGGTGCCAGCTACTGGAGCTACGGGCTCGAACAGATCGAGGCACTTGCGCGCGATCGCGGCATCGCGCTTGCGGTCCTGCCCGGCGATGCGGCCGCCGATCCGGCACTCACGGCGCGCTCGACGCTGGAGGCGCGGCATTGCGAGCGGCTGCGCCAGTATCTGGTGGCAGGCGGCGAGGTCAATGCGCGCAGTTTCCTTGCCTATTGCGCGCATATCGTTGCTGGGTCGGAAGCACCGGAGCCGGCGACCCTGCTGGCGAAGGCCGGAGTCTATCGGGATACCTCGTCGGCAGATCAGCCCTTGGCGGCGATCACCTTCTACCGTTCCGTCCTGGAAGGCGCGCAGACAGCGCCCGTTGACGCGCTGGTCGATGCGCTTGCCGCGCGCGGCATCGGCTGCAAGGCGATCTACGTCGCAAGCCTGAAGGATGCAGCCAGCGTGTCCTTCATTGCGGAAGCCTTGAACGGCAGCCAGCCGGACGTGATCCTGAATGCCACAAGCTTCGCGGTAGCATCGGGCGGAACCGCCGATCCCCTCGCGGCCCTCGATTGCCCGGTGCTGCAGGTGGTGCTGGCCGGCGCCGCGGAAGAGGCCTGGCAGGCCAGCAGCCAGGGCCTGAACGCCCGCGACCTCGCGATGAATGT
>JBGSNJ010000214.1:0-1829 GCA_041739715.1 Aestuariivirga sp. | reverse complement strand
GTTCCGCGCCGCCATGGCCACCCGCGTGCTGCCGGCGCTGGATGCCTTTGCGCCGGACCTGGTCATCGTGTCGGCCGGCTTCGATGCGCATCACCGCGATCCGCTGGGCAGCCTTCAATTGACCGAAGAGGACTTTGCCTGGATCACGCTGCAGATCATGGAAGCAGCCGAGATTCATTGCGGCGGCCGCATTGTTTCGGTACTCGAAGGCGGCTACGACCTGCAGGGGCTGGCGGCATCCGTGGGGATTCACATCCAGGCGCTGATGCGCGGCAATGCCGACCAGCTCGACGACACCGACGATTCCGATGCCTATGAGGACGATGACTGATGGCCGATCATTCCGACATTGCCAGCCTCACCTTCGAGAAGGCGCTTGCCCAGCTCGAGGAGATCGTGACCAAGCTCGAATCCGGCAAGGTCGATCTCGAGCAGTCGATCACCATCTACGAGCGCGGCGAGGCGCTGAAGAAGCATTGCGAAAGGCTCCTGAAGGACGCCGAGGCGCGAATAGAGAAGATCATTCTCAAGCCGGACGGCACGCCGGGCGGCGCCGAGCCGCTGGATGTCGGCTAGGCAGCGTCTCGACGCGCTGCTGGTGGCGCGCGGTTTCTACCAGACCCGCACGCGAGCCCGCGACGCGGTTCTGCGGGGTGCGGTGACGATCGACGGCCTTGCAGCCGCGAAGCCATCGCAGATGACGGCCGAGGACGCCACGATCGCCATCGCAGATCCAGCGAAGCCCTATGTGTCGCGCGCGGCGCTGAAACTCAAGCATGCGCTTGCCCACTTCCGCATCGCCGCGACGGGACGGCATGCGCTCGACATCGGCGCTTCGACGGGCGGCTTTACGCAGGTATTGCTGGAGGAAGGGGCGGCCCATATTACCGCCATCGACGTGGGTCATAGCCAGATGGCGTTTGAGGATCCGCGGATCTTGCTTGTCGAAGGTCTCAATGCCCGCGACCTGACCCGCGCGCATGTGCCGGAAGCCTTCGACCTTATCGTCTGCGATGTCAGTTTCATTTCGCTCAGGCTCGCCCTGCCGCCGGCGCTCGCGCTGGCGGAGCCGGGTGCCGATCTGATTGCCCTCATCAAGCCGCAGTTCGAAGTGGGCCGCGCGGCCTTGGGCAAAGGCGGCGTGGTAGGCGACGAAAACGAATGGGCGCGGGTCTGCGCCGAGATCGCTGCTTTCCTTGAAGGCCAAGGCTGGTCTGTGCGCGGCATCACGCCATCGCCGATCACGGGTGGCGACGGCAACCGCGAGTTCCTGGTCGCTGCACGGCAGCGCGGCTGAGAGAAGCCTATCCCATCTGTCCGCGATGGCGCAGGAACTGGTCGGCCAGCACGATCGCCATCATGGCTTCGCCCACCGGCACGGCACGGATGCCGACACATGGATCGTGCCGTCCCTTGGTCATCACATCGGCGTCCTCATCGGACGACGTGATCGTCTTCCGTGTACTGAGGATCGAGGAGGTGGGCTTCACCGCAAAGCGCACCACCACGTCCTGGCCGGTCGATATTCCGCCCAGGATTCCGCCGGCATGGTTGGAGGTGAATTCCGGCTTGCCGCGGCGCATGCGGATCTCGTCGGCATTTTCCTCGCCGGAGAAGGCCGCGGCGGCAAAGCCAGCGCCGATCTCGACGCCCTTCACGGCATTGATGCTCATCATCGCGGCGGCCAGTTCCTGGTCGAGCTTGGCGTAGAGCGGCGCGCCCCAGCCGGCCGGAACGCCGCTGGCGGTCACCTCGATCACCGCGCCGCAGGAGGACCCCGCCTTGCGCACGCCGTCGAGATAATCCTCGTAGAACTTCGCCGCCTTCGC
>JBGSNJ010000207.1:0-1783 GCA_041739715.1 Aestuariivirga sp. | reverse complement strand
GCTTCCGGCCTCGGTGACCAAGGGACTCTCCGGCCTTCACACGGTCCGCAACATCTCCGACATCGACCGCATGGCGCTGGAATTCCGAGACGGTGCCCGCGCCGTGGTCATCGGCGGCGGCTACATTGGCCTCGAGGCTGCCAGCGTCGCCGCCAAGCGCGGCCTGTCGGTGACCATCCTTGAGGCGGCTTCCCGCATCCTGGAGCGTGTCGCCTGCCAGGAGACCTCGGCCTATTTCGCGGCGCTGCATCGCAGCCATGGCGTCGAGATCCTGGCCGCGGTGAAGCTCGCCGCGTTCGACGGTATCAATGGTAAGCTCACCGAAGCGGTGCTGGCCGATGGCCGCCGCTTTCCCTGCGACCTCGCCATCATCGGCATCGGCGTCACGCCGAACACGGAGCTCGCGGCGGCCGCGGGCCTCGCCATCGAGAATGGCATCGCAGTCGACGGGTTTTGCCGCACCTCCGATCCCGACATCCTCGCGGTGGGGGATTGCGCCAGCTTCCCCCACCACGGCCAGCGGCTCCGGCTCGAATCCGTGCCGCATGCCATCGCCCATGGCGAGGCAGCGGCGGCTGTCATTGCCGGGCAGGGCCAGGCCTATGTGGCGAAGCCATGGTTCTGGTCCGATCAGTATGACGTGAAGCTGCAGATCGCCGGGCTCAATCTCGGCTACGATCAGGTCGTCACCCGCGGGCCTGGCCCTGCCGGAGACTATTCGGTCTGGTACTATCGCCAGGGCCAGCTCATTGCCGTTGACGCCGCCAATGCCGCCACCGCCTATATGGTGGGCAAGCGGCTGATCGAGAGCGGCAAGACGGTGGCCGCCGATCGCGTCGCCGATTCGTCGGAAGACATGAAGCGCTGGCTCGTTCCGGGCTGAGATTTCAAGGACGGGAGACGGGAAAGGCGGCGGGGCGACACCTTGCGCCTCAGGTCTCGTCGAAGACGTCTTTGGGTTGTAAAACCTTAGATTGTACACATTCCTCCCTGAGATTACTTGGACTTAGAGGTGCCGGGGATCTGGCTCCATCGCTTCGCCAGGGGCTGGAACCACCGGGAGATTTATTTCATGCCGTCAAATATATATAACTAAACATTTTTTATTTGTCCTTTTGGTCAATGTGAGTTATTAGGGCAATATGCAATCGTGAGAGGTTGACTGGCGCATCACATCGGCGGACCTGCCAGGTACCGGCGAACGCTTCAGTGGCGCGTCAAATTAAACTCATAGGTTGTGCAACCAGCTTTGTCGGATTGATCCATGGAAAAACCTGCTACGGCTTCGCAACTCCTCCGCCCGCGGCTTGTCGATGTCGCCCGCCTCGCCGGTGTGTCGACGGCCACGGCATCGCGCGCGCTCAGCAACCCCGATCTCGTTGCCGTTTCCACCCGCAAGGCCGTGCAGGCTGCGGCGGAGAATTTCGGCTACAAGGTGAACCTGGTGGCGCGATCGCTGCGCAAACAGTGTTCGCAGGCCATTCTCGTGCTGATCCCGGCGCTGGATAACCAGTTCTATCCGGAGATCTTCCACGGCATCGAAGCGGGCGCCCATCGCCGCGGCTACGCGATCGTGCTGGGCTTCACCAGCCGCGATCACTGGCGCGAACAGACCTATCTCGAGATTCTCAATTCGCGCCGGGCCGACGGCCTCATCATCGTCGATCCCCAGGTGCGCAAGCAGGTCGAAAGCGGCGCACGCGGGCCGGTACCGATCGTGCAGCTGCTCGATGCGCCGGCTGGTGCTGCGGCCACCGTCCGCATCGATGATGCCGCGGCCGCG
>JBGSNJ010000178.1:0-4594 GCA_041739715.1 Aestuariivirga sp. | reverse complement strand
CACCATGGCATCGGCGCGCGGGCGGTCGTCGGCGTCCCAGGATTCGGCGACCGCCACCGCGTCGGGACTGTGGATCTGATAGGCCGTGAGAAGCTGCGGTTCCGCCACCCCGAGCTCGGCCGCCACTATGGCGCGGTTGCGGCGCACCGTGTCGCGATCGTCGCCCGAACCCATGCCGCAGTTGAGCGACGAGAAGATGCCGCGCGAATGCCCACCCTCCCTGGTGAAGAAGCCGTGGGAGAGCCCGGCGAGGGCGAGGGAGTCGGAGACGATCATCGGCGTCCAAAAGGATATGGCGTGGCGAGCCCCGGAGAGGTGGCACTCACCACCTTGAACAGGTTACCCATCTGATCCGTTGCTGCAAGCCTTGATGTCTGGCGTTCGAGAGTGGCTCGCATCGCCGGATCCGCCCTGGCCGCCAGCATGGCCATGCGCTGCTCCAGCCCCATGGCCAGCAGGAAAGCCCGCTGGGTAAGGCCCGGATGGACCGTTGCGCCCGCCTTTGCCATCTCCCTGCTGAGCGCGGCGAAGTCGACATGAGAGGTCAGGTCGGCACGACCTGGTCCATCGAGGATCGAAACGAAGCCATGCGCCCGAATCGCCTGCAGCGTGTCGCCGGGCGCGGAGTCCAGGTGTCCGTAGTCGATGATCAGCGCAGCGCCGGGGGCGGCCGCCAGCCTCTCGCCAATCGCGCCGGCAATGGCATTGCGTTCCGGCGCAAACTCGACGATGTCGCCGTCCCGGCCCTCGCTGCCAATGTCCGCTTCGACCAGCCCGAGCACCAGCCGGTTATCCCGAAGGCCGATCACCCGCTCATGCCAGCGCCCGTCGCGCTTCTCGAACTGGCGGATGGGAATTGCATCGAAGAATTCGTTGGCGACCAGGATCATGGGTCCATGGGGCACGGTCGTCAGTGCATCGTGCCAGCAGACACCGGTGCCGATGGCCTTAGCCTGGCACGCCCTGAGAGCCGGACTGGTTTCAACGAGATTCACCTGTGCTGCGCGGATGAAGTCCGGAGCCGCCTTCCCCACCGTGCGCAGGATGTCGGTCATCAGTGTTCCGCGGCCCGGGCCGAGTTCGACGAGACTGAAGCTGTCGGGTGCGCCCATCGCCTGCCACGCGGCGACGCACCAGATGCCGATCAGTTCGCCGAAGGCCTGGCTCACCTCAGGGGCCGTAATGAAGTCACCCTCCGCACCGAAGGGATCGCCCTGCATGTAGTACCCGTGCTCAGGATGACCCAGACAGAGTCCCATGTAGCGGTCCAGCCGCATCGGGCCTTCGGCTGCGATCATCTCCCGGAAGAGACGCTCAAGCGGGAGCATGACGTGATCTGATGAGGAGCCAGATGCCGACGGCGCAGAGCGGCAGTGACAGGATCATGCCCATGGTCACGAAGCCGCCGAAGTAGCCCAGGTGCGTATCCGGCTCGCGGAAGAACTCCACCGCGATGCGCGACAGGCCGTACCCCAGGGCAAAGATGCCGGAGGCGCGGCCCGGATGCTGGAGCGCGGCGAAGCGGTGCGTGGCAAGGCGCACCAGCAGGAACAATACCAGTCCTTCCAGTACCGCCTCGTAGAGCTGGCTTGCATGGCGCGGCAACTGCGCGGCATCGCCCGGAAAGACGATGGCCCAGGGCACGTCCGTGGCCCGGCCCCACAGCTCGCCGTTGATGAAATTGGCCAGCCGTCCGAGGCCCAGACCCACCGGCACCGATGCGGCGCCCAGATCGAGCATGCGGTCCAGCCGGGCGCCGATGCGCCGTCCGAAAACGATGCAGGCCACAACCACGCCCAGAAAACCGCCGTGGAAGGACATGCCGCCGTCCCACATCTTCACGATGTCGAGTGGATGGGTGAGATAGTGCAGCGGATTGTAGAACAGCACATAGCCAAGGCGGCCGCCAACCACCACGCCCAGCACAGACCACAGGAAGAAGTCGTCGACCTGCGCGCGGGTCATGGTCGGCGTCACCGTGCCCCAGAGCGCCGGATTGGAAACCAACCGCTTCATGTACCACGAGGCGAAGAGAAGCCCGGCGATGTAGGCCAGCGCGTACCAGCGCAGGGCAAAAGGCCCGATGGAGATGATCACCGGATCGATGTCGGGAAAGGCAATGACGGCCAAATCAGTCATGGCGCCGGACACTGTGCGTCACGGGCAGCAAGGTCAACCCTTCTTGCGCTGCGCTGATGGCAGGGCTTGAATGATGAGCCCGAACCTCATAGCTAGGACTCTGGAGAGGGCCCAAGCCATGACCACCACCCAGTCGCGTTTCTTCGACGAACTTGCCAAGCTCATGACCAATGCCGCCGGCGCGGCGCAGGGCGTGCGGCGCGAGATCGACACGCTGATTCAGGCGCAGATGGAGCGCGTTCTCGGCAACATGGAGCTGGTGACGCGCGACGAGTTCGAGGCGGTGCGCGCCATGGCCCAGAAGGCGCGCGAAGAAAACGAAGCCCTGCACCAGCGCATCGCGGCACTCGAGGCGCGCATCTCGCCCGGTTCTGCGGAATCACCGTCGGAAGCGAAGGCCGACTGAGCCTCCGCACTAGGCGGCCTGGGCCGCCGGTCGCACCGCGTTGGAATAGCTGTCCATCATGGCGCGCGAGATGTTGCCGGGCTTGAAAGTGTAGGGTCCGATCTCGGCAACCGGCGTCACTTCCGCTGCCGAACCCACGATGAAGCACTCGTTGAAGCTGGGCAGTTCGTCCGGCATGATGCGCCGCTCGATCACTTCCAGCCCCTGCTCCCGCGCCAGCGCGATCACCGTCTGACGGGTAATGCCGTTGAGGAAGCAGTCGGCGATCGGCGTGTGGATGGCGCCGTCGCGGGTGAAGAAGATGTTGGCGCCAGTGCATTCCGCCACCCGGCCCTGCCAGTCGAGCATCATCGCGTCGGCATAGCCTTTCTTCTCGGCCTTGTGCTTCGAAATGGTGCAAATCATGTAGAGGCCGGCGGCCTTGGCATGGACCGGCGCGCATTGCGGATCCGGCCTGCGATAATCGGCGATGTCGAGCTTGATCCCCTTCATCTTGGTCTCGGGATCGAACATGGACGGCCAGGCCCAGGTAGCGATGGCCACGTGGATCCTGTTGTGCTGGGCCGATACGGCCATCATCTCCGAGCCGCGCCAGGCCACGGGGCGGACGTATTGATCGCCCCCGCCGTTGAGCTCGACAACCCTGTCCTTGGCAGCGTTGAGCTCCGGCACCGAATAGGGAATCTTGAAATCCATGATCTCGGCCGACTTGTGCAGGCGGATCGAATGCTCGTTCGACTTGAAGATCACGCCGCCATAGGCGCGCTCGCCCTCGAAGACGCTGGAAGCATAGTGCAGTCCATGGGTCAGCACATGGACCTTGGCTTCCTTCCACGGCACGATCTCGCCATTGAACCAGATCACGCCCTCGCGTTGATCAAATGGTATGATGCTCATGGATCGCTACTCCTGTCCGGCCTATATGGTGTTGGAAAGCCGACCGGAGGGGCGGTTTGCGCAACAACATGTCGTCATGTCGGGCTATAGCGTAACAAAATGGAAAAATATGTCAATATGGCTGACATAATTTCTGCCCAGGAATTGGGCGAGGCGGAAACCACCGCCCTGATCGAGCTGCTGTTCTTTGCCTACCGGGACTTCGTGTCGGACCCCGACGCGATCCTGGAGGAGTTCGGATTCGGCCGCGCCCATCACAGGGTCATCCATTTCGTCGGGCGAGACCCCGGCATGACGGTGCAACAGCTGCTCGATATCCTGCGCATCACCAAGCAAAGCCTCGGCCGGGTCCTGAAGGAGCTGATCGACAAGGGTTATGTCTTCCAGAAGGAAGGGGAATCCGACCGTCGGCAGCGGCTGCTCCACCTCACGGCGGAAGGCGAGGCGCTGCGCCAGCGTCTCATGGCACCGCAGGTCGCCCGCATCCGCCGGGCGGTCACGCAGTCGAATGCGGATGCAGCCCATGTCTACCGCATGGTCCTCTACAACATGGTCAGTCCGGAAAACCGCGACAGTGTGCGCGACTGGATTGATCGTGTGAGCGTCGTCGGCGCAACGGGTGGCGGCCGTGGATGACGAGCCACATATCCTGGTGGTCGATGATGATCGCCGCATCCGCCAGTTGCTCGAGTCCTACCTCTCCAGCAAGGGTTTCCGGGTAACGGTCGCGGCATCCGCCGCAGAAGCGCGCGAGCGCATGCGCAGCCTGATTTTCGATATCGTCGTGCTCGACATCATGATGCCCGGCGAGAGCGGCGTCGCCTTTACGACCGCGCTGCGCGCCCAGAACGACGGCGTGCCGGTTCTCATGCTCTCCGCGCTGGCCGACACGCCCGACCGTATCGTGGGCCTCGAAAGCGGCAGCGACGACTATCTGTCCAAACCGTTCGAGCCTCGCGAACTCCTGCTCCGCATCCGCAATCTTCTCAAGCGCGGCGACGCCAAGCCGGGCGGGCGCAGCGAAGTGCACTTCGGCGACTTCGCATTCAATCTGCCGCGCGGCGAACTGCGCCGGGCGGGCGAACTGGTCAAGCTTACCACGCGCGAACGTGACTTTCTCCGCATTCTTGCCACGCGTGCGGGCCATCCTGT
>JBGSNJ010000106.1:0-3112 GCA_041739715.1 Aestuariivirga sp. | reverse complement strand
CAGCAGGAGGTCGATCCGGCATTGCCCGATTCGGGTCCGGTTTCGGGCCTGCCGCCAGCCGAGCCTGAGCCCCCGCCGCCGCCCCTGCGCCGCGGCAGCGATGTCGATCCCTATGCGCCGACGGGGATCGAGGCCGGCGGACTGACGCTCTACCCCTCCATCACCATCGGCCCCGTCTTCACCAGCAATGCCAGTGCAAGCCCCGACGGTTCGGCCGATGCCGGCATCAGCATCGGGCCGGCGCTGCGCATCGAGAGCGACTGGGTCCGGCATTCCTATACGGCGGACTTCGAAGGGGACTTCGACTTCTACGCGCGCAACAGCGATCTCACGTCGCGCGATGTGGATGCCACCAACACGCTGACACTCGACGTCCGGCGTGACACGTCGCTGGCCTTGACGGCCAGCTATGTCGTCACCCAGTCCGGGCTTGAAGACAATGACGTGCCGTCGGATGCGGTCGGTTACCAGACCGAACACATCGTCACCGGCTCGGCGGCACTCACCCATGGCTACGGCCCGCTCGAATTCGAACTGGCGGCGGCCACCAGCTACAACAAGTACGGCGACGTGAAGCTGCAGGGCGGCGGCACGCAGGACAATTCGGACCGCGACTACTACGAACCCTCGGCGGGCTTGCGCGTCACCTATGTGGATCCGCCGGTACTCAAGCCCTTCGCCGAAGTCGCCTACGCGCCACGCAGGCATATCGAGACCAGGGACCGCAACGGCCTCGACCGCAATTCCGATGGCTATGCCCTGGGCGCCGGCGTCACCATCGCAGCCGATCCGGTCTGGCAGGGCGATCTTGCGCTCACCTATCTCTGGCGCAGCTACGCCGATCCTTCCCTGCAATCCCAGTCCATTCTCGGCCTGAACGGGTCGCTCACCTGGAGCCCGACGGAGCTGACCAGCATCGTTCTCTCTTTCGAGACCAATCTCGACGAGACGACCAATCCGGATGCCTCCGCGGCGCGCAGCTGGGAGATCGACCTGGAGGCCACGCGGGCCGTGCAGGACAATGTCA
Organism: Aestuariivirga sp.; assembly: GCA_041739715.1. GTDB lineage: Bacteria > Pseudomonadota > Alphaproteobacteria > Rhizobiales > Aestuariivirgaceae > Aestuariivirga. The sequence goes on along the minus strand of JBGSNJ010000106.1, from coordinate 2,085 downwards.
ATCTGATCGCCAGCGGAAGCGTCGAGATCTCCGACGAGGATGGCCCGACGGATGTCACCTATGGCGCCGGCTTCGGCATCGAGTGGCGGATGAGCCCGGTTCTCGCCTGGTCCGCTGCCTATGACTTCACCTGGCTCGATGCGGCAGACGGCGAGCGAAACTACACCGAACACCTGGTGACGGCGGGTATCACCTTGTCACGCTGAAGCCGGCCATCCCGACAGTTCTCACAAGCCGCCATGCGCAGCGATGATCCGCTTGAGGGCCTCGCGGAAGCTGGCGCTCAGATCGTCACGTTCCAGCGCGAAGGCCACATTGGCCGAGAGGAACCCCACCTTGTCGCCGCAGTCATAGGTGGTGCCCTCGTACTTCACGCCCCAGAACCTGTCACGGGCCATCAGCCGGATCATGGCATCGGTGATCTGGATCTCGCCGCCGGCGCCGGGCTCCTGTTTCTCGATCTCGGCAAAGATCTCGGGCTGCAGAATGTAGCGGCCGGAGATGATGAGGTTGGAAGGTGCCGCCTCGCGCTTCGGCTTCTCCACCATCTGGTCGATGGCGAAGGCATTGCCCTTCCAGTCCTTGGCGCCGACCACGCCATAGCGATGCACCTGCTCCCAGGGCACTTCTTCCACGGCGATGACATTGCCGCCGCCACGGGCCTCGTAGACTTCCATCATCTGGCGCAGGCAGCCGGGCTTCGCATGCATCACCATGTCCGGAAGCAGCAGGGCGAAGGGTTCGCCGCCCACGAGCTTGCGGGCGCACCAGACGGCGTGTCCGAGGCCCAGCGGTACCTGCTGGCGGGTAAAGCTGGTCTGTCCCGCGCCGGGAAGATCCTGCTCCAGAAGGTCGAGTTCTGCCGACTTGCCCCGTTTGCGCAGCGTCGACTCCAGTTCGTACTGCTTGTCGAAGTGATCCTCGATGACACCCTTGTTGCGCCCGGTGACGAAGACGAAGTGCTCGATTCCCGCCTCGCGGGCCTCATCCACCGCCAGCTGGATGACCGGCCTGTCCACCACCGTCAGCATCTCCTTCGGCATGGCCTTGGTGGCCGGCAGGAAGCGCGTTCCAAGCCCGGCCACGGGAAAGACGGCTGTGCGAATAGGACGTGTCATGAATTAACCCCAGATTAACGCCAATCATCCCTGGCGGTCACACCGTTAAGCGGACATTTGCATGGAATGGTCAAGACATCCCATATCAGTTTTGCTGGGATGTTAACGAAGGACGGGCGGGCATGAGTGTCTTGGTCACGGGTGGGGCGGGCTATATCGGCAGCCATATGGTTCTGGCCCTCACGGATGCCGGCGAAGACGTCGTCGTCCTCGACAATCTCTCGACCGGTCACTGGTGGGCGATCGCGCCCAAGGCGCGGCTGGTGGAAGGCGACATCGGCAACGAGGAACTGCTGGACCGGCTCATGGCCGAACACCGCTTCGATGCGGTGGTCCATTTTGCCGGGTCCATCGTGGTTCCGGATTCGGTCAGCGATCCGCTGGGCTACTACCTCAACAATACCGTGAAGTCGCGAACCCTCATGGCATGTGCCGTCAAGGCCGGAATTCCGCGGTTCATCTTTTCGTCGACCGCCGCCGTCTACGGCAATCCGCTGACCATGCCGGTCTTCGAAGACGAGGTGCCGGCGCCCATTTCGCCCTATGGCCGCTCGAAGCTCATGACCGAGTGGATGCTGCAGGATGCCCATGCCGCCCATGGCCTGCAATATGTGGCGCTGCGCTATTTCAACGTCGCGGGCGCCGATCCCCAGGGCCGCTCCGGCCAGTCGACGCCGCGCGCCACCCATCTGATCAAGGTGGCCTGCCAGACAGCGCTGGGGCAGCGCAGCCACATGGATGTCTTCGGCACCGACTACGACACGCCCGACGGCACCTGCCTGCGCGACTACATCCATGTCACCGACCTTATCGCCGCCCACATGGATGCGCTGGCGCATCTGCGCCGTGGCGGCGAGAGCGGCATCTTCAATTGCGGCTATGGCAAGGGCTATTCGGTGCTGGAGGTCATTGCCGCGGTCGAACGCGCCCATGGTGCCGGCTTCACGGTGAACCGGGTGGGGCGCCG
>JBGSNJ010000099.1:0-21745 GCA_041739715.1 Aestuariivirga sp. | reverse complement strand
CAGCGCGCGACACGTCGGCCTCCGCCACCGCGCGATCCAGCGAGAAGACAGGAGTGCCTGCCGCGACCAAAGCGCCGCGTTCGACGGGACGCGACACGACGCGCCCCGCAATCGGCGCTGCCATGAGGATCGTCTCGCCTTCAACGTAACCCAGATAGCTCGCCCGGCCTGCAGGCTGGGGCAGCCAGAGATCGCGGTACCAGAACATTGCAATGGCCAAGGCCACGACCACCACGGGAATGAAGCGTTTCATGGCGCCATTCCCTTCAGCAGGATGTCCACATGCTGACGAGCCAGCCCCTCGATATCCAGCGTCTCGGCGCCCAAGGGTTCGAAGACGGTTTTCCAGATCGCTGCCAGCAACATCGGAGAGATCAGCGACTTGGCAGCGAGCGACGGGTCCAGGCTGCGGAACTCGCCGACCGCAACGCCGCGGGCGATCAGCCCCTCGAAGAGCGGCAGCCCGTGGCGGATCACGTTGTCCAGGTAGAGTTGCCCGATCTCGGGATGGGCCCGGCTTTCGGAGATCACAACCTTCATCAACTCCGGAAAGCGCGTATGGCGCAGCTGTCCCGACATGAAGACGAGGATCTGCCGCAGGAGCGGCCCTACCTCGCCGACATGGACCTGCGCAATACTGCCCGCGACGGCCAAGTTGGCGCCGGCCATCTCCTGCACCAGAGCCCGCAGCAGGTCCATTTTGCCATCGAAATAGAGATAGATGGCCGCCTTGCTGAGGCCTGCCCGTGCCGCCACGTCCTCAAGGCGGGTGCCCGAGAAGCCCTTCTCGGCAAAGAGTTCCAGTGCGGCGCCAAGAATCTCGGCGGGACGCGCGTCGGGACGGCGCTGCCTGGCTTTTGTTACTGACTGGTCAGTCATATGCACTAGCTAACCCGGCAGTCAGTAACTGTCAACCCCTAGGCATCCGGTGCAGGCAATCGACCGAGAACCGTGAGCTGCCCGTCCGCCAGCCGAAGCACAATCCCTTCGCCCGACTTGGGTGCGATGCCAGTGAGCGCCGAGATGTTGACCTGGTGCGTCACGATCACCAGAACGCCGGGCCCAGACCAGTCGCGGAGCACGCGCTGCGCCTCCGCCGTCTGACGGTCCTCGCTCTCGCGATTGCCGAAGAAGGAATTGAAGGCCGGCTCAAGGTTGACCTGGCCGGGAAATGCCAGCTCCGCTGTGTCACGCGCCCGGCACCACTGCGATGACAGTACCCGGCCCACGCGAATGCCCCGACTGCGAAACGCCTCACCGATGGCGCGCGCCTGCACCAAGCCCCGTTCATCGAGATTGCGCTGGGTGGAGCAGTCTCCGACAACGAACCCAGGCGGATCGCCAGTTCCGGGCGCATTGGCATGACGGAAGAGCACGATCTCGCTGCCACGCAGCTCCGCCCAAGCCCCGTCATCGGCGTGAGCGGCGCGCGTGAAGAACAGATAAGGCGCGATCAGGAGATGACGGCGGAGAAGTCTCATCACGCCGGATCCAGCAGAGCGTTCAAGCCTGGCGCCTCACGGCGCCTTGACGAGGATCAGGTGTGTGTCGCTGCCCTCCTTGGAAGCGAAGTCCGCCTCGGCCGCCTTGCAGTATGCATCGTAATCCACTGCGGCGATGGCGAACTGGCCACCCATGACCGCGCTGAACCCCATCATGATCGATGTGGTCATGGCGAGCTGCTGCTCCTCCGTCATCTTGTCCATCTCGGCCTGCGGGAACACGCGCTCAAGCTGGGCCTGGGATTTCGCCTGATCGACCGACAGGCCTTTGCAGTTCAACGCAACGGCATGCTGGTAGGCCTGCGACTTCATCAGGGTCTGCTCGTCCTTGTCCAGATAGGGGCTGAGCATGCCATCGGCGAGATCTGTGACATGCAGGTCCATTTCGGTGGTCATCTTGGCCCTTTCGACATCTTGGGCGAGTCCAGGCAGCGAAAACAGGGCAGCAGCCGTGACGACCGAGGCAATTGCAAATCCAAAGCGCTTGATCATTGCCTTCTCCTCAATATCCATAGATCTTTGCTGTCCACTTTGCCGAATACTGCCCATATTTGTAGCATTCGCCGATGCGCGGGTAGCAGAGGATGTCGTGGTGCGGACTGAATGGGTCATCCCAGCGCGCCCTGCGATAGTCATGATTCTTGTAGTTCGACGCAGCGGCGGCGCCGACGGCCAGGCCAATCAGCGCACCCACCGCGGCAGCTTCCTTCTTGTTGGCCAGCACCGGCGTGGGGGTTGCGACCGCCACGGCAAGTACCCCTGCTATCATGGCCGCCAGACCTCGATCGTAACCATTCATGACAAAAGCTTCTCCTTTCTGACAAACGTTCATGGATAACATGACAAATCCACTTGCCGGAGACAATAGCCCCAACATCACGAAACACACTCTGCGTTCTCGGAAAATTGATCGCCGGCAAGGGCGAGGTTGGCAGCGCTCAGCCGAATCTGTTCGTCCGCGGGAAGCCCTTTGGCGGCAACCGACCGGCCTGCGCCCTTTCGCCGATCCACTCCTTGAGGTCGGTCACGTTCCACGTCCGGCCCGAACTGTCGACCCAGGACAGGCCCTCCTTCAGCTTGAAGGCGCGTGCATCAGCCAGGCCGCCGTCCTTGAACTTCTGCAGCCTCAAGCCCTTGCCGCGCGTCATTTCCGGCAACTCGCCGATCTTGAAGATGATCATCTTCCGATTGTCGCCAATGGCCGCCACGTGATCGGCGCCCTCGGGCACGGCAACGCAGACCAGCGCTTCCACCGGCGCCTTCACGTTCAGCACCTGCTTTCCCTTGCGAGTCGTCGCCAGGCACTCTTCCTCGGCGACGATAAAGCCGTCGCCCTCGGTCGAGGCCAGCAACCGCCTGGTGCCAGGCTGATAGACGTAGAGGGCGACGATGGAGTCGGCGGCATCGAGATCGCAGATGAGCCGGACCGGTTCGCCATGGCCGCGGCCGCCCGGCAGCTTGCCGGCATCCAGCGTGAAGAACTTACCGGACGAGGCGAACAGCATGATCTTGTCGGTGGACATGGCATGGAAGGTGAACTTGCCCTGGTCACCGTCCTTGTAGGACAGCGTCGAGACGTCCTCCATGTGCCCCTTCATCGTGCGGATCCAGCCCTTCTCCGAGCACACCACCGTAATCGGCTCCCTTTCGATCAGCGCCTGCTCAAGATCTACATCGATCTCCGGCGCTTCGGCGAAGTCGGTGCGGCGGCGGCCAAGCTCGGTCTTCTTGGAGAACTTCTCCTTCACGTCCCTGATCTCGCCGGCAATCGCGGACCACTGCTCGTCTTCCGACTTGAGCAAGGCCTTCAGCGCCTTTTGTTCCTTGGTGAGCTTCGTATGCTCGCTGCGGATTTCCATTTCCTCGAGCTTGCGCAGGGCGCGCAGGCGCATGTTGAGAATGGCCTCGGTCTGAGTCTCGGTCAGATTGAAACGCTTCATCAGCGCGGGCTTGGGTTCGTCCTCCTCTCGGATGATGCGGATCACCTCGTCGAGATTGAGATAGGCGACGAGATAGCCCTCGAGTATCTCCAGCCGCCTTGCGATTTCGCCGAGGCGGAAGTTGGTGCGGCGAACCAGAACCTCCTTGCGGTGATTGAGCCATTCGCTCAGCACGTCGCGGAGCGACATGACCTTCGGCACCTTGCCGCCCGACAAAACGTTCATGTTGAGCGGAATGCGGGCCTCGAGCTCGGTGTTCTTGAAGAGCTGCTCCATCAGCAGCACGGGATCGACGGTGCGGCTCTTCGGTTCCAGCACAAGGCGGATGTCTTCGGCGCTCTCGTCGCGCACGTCGGCCAGAAGCGGCAGTTTCTTGTCGGTCATCAACTCGGCGATCTTTTCGATCAGCCGGCCCTTCTGCACGAGATAGGGAATCTCCGTGACGACGATCTGCCACGCGCCGCGGCCAAGGTCTTCCTGCGACCACTTCGCGCGGACCCGGAAGGACCCGCGTCCGCTCCGGTAAGCTTCTATGATCGAGGCGCGGTCATCAATGACGATGCCGCCGGTCGGAAAGTCGGGGCCGGGCACCAGCTGGGCCAGCTTCTCGACCGTGGCACTTGGCGCCTTGATCAGATGCAGGGCAGCGTCGCAGAGCTCCGCGGCGTTGTGCGGCGGAATGGAGGTCGCCATGCCCACCGCGATGCCAGTCGACCCGTTGGCGAGGAGATTGGGAAAGGCGCCTGGCAGCACCACCGGCTCCTGCAGCGAGCCGTCGTAGTTGGGCCTGAAATCGACCGTGTCTTCGTCCAGACCGTCGAGCAGCAGGCGCGCCACCTCGGTCATGCGGGCCTCAGTGTAGCGATAGGCCGCGGCGCTGTCACCGTCGATATTGCCGAAGTTGCCCTGCCCGTCGACTAGCGGATAGCGCGAGGCGAAATCCTGCGCGAGCCGGACCAGCGCATCATAAATCGACTGGTCGCCATGCGGATGATAGCCGCCCATGACGTCGCCAACGATCTTGGCCGACTTCTTGAACGCCGTATTGGGATCGAGCCGCAGCTGCCGCATCACATGCAGCAGGCGGCGGTGCACCGGCTTCAGCCCGTCGCGCACATCCGGCAGAGCGCGGTGCATGATGGTGGAGAGCGCATAAGCCAGATAGCGCTCTTCCAGCGCTTCCTTCAGGCCAATGGGTTCGATGTCTTTCGGATTCTCGGGCGGCGGAACGTGCTTGCTCATGATTCGGCGATTATATCACGGGCTCCGGGAAGGCCCGGACCCGCCCTATTCGTTGAGGAAAGGGTTTGTCTGGCGCTCCTGGCCTATGGTGCTGGCCGGGCCGTGGCCAGGCAGGAAGACGACATCGTCGCCCAACGGCAGGATCTTCTCGCGGATCGACCGCAACAGGGTCTCGTGGCTGCCGCGCGGCAGGTCGGTACGGCCTACGGAACCCTGGAACAATACGTCGCCCATCAGCGCGAAGCGGTTGGCGTCATTGAAAAAGACCACCGATCCCGGCGAATGACCCGGCGCATGCAGGATGTCGAAGTCGAGTCCTGCCACGCTGACCTTGTCGCCGTCCTTCAGCCAACGATCCGGCTTAACATTGCGCGCGCCTGCGATCCCATATTGCGCACCCGTTCCAGCAAGCTCCTCCAGAAGAAACAGGTCGTCTTCATGGGGCCCAATGATCGGCACCTTCAAGGTATCGCGGAGTTCGGCGGCACCGCCCGCATGATCGATATGGCCATGCGTGAGCAGGATCTTCTCGATCGTCACGCCGGACTGCGCGATGGCATCAAGGATCAAAGGGATGTCACCTCCGGGATCGACGATCGCACCGCGCTTCTGGTCCTTGTCGAAGACAAGCGAGCAGTTCTGCTGAAACCCCGTCACGGGAATGAGGAAAGCTTGAAGCTGTGTCATGGCGGCGCTGCATAGCTGCGCTGAGGGGCAAGCGCAACACCGGCCCCCGCCCTTGCCCCCTGCCGGGCGGCCAGCTACAGCCTGTTGAACGACGATTCAAGAGAACCGATCCAATGTCTTCCCCCGGGGCTACACAGCCACGTTATGGCAACCTCGTCGCTGCGATCGCGACGGTGGCAGCTTGCGACATTGCCATGGGACTCACGCTGCAACTGCTGCCCCTGCTCATGGAAGCAGGCGGTCATCCGGCCTGGATCATCGGCGCAAACACGGCCATGGGACCGATCGGCATCCTGCTCGCCGGACCGCTGCTGCCGCGCCTGATCGGCAACATCGGGTCGCGCCGCATCGTCTATTTCGTCACCATCATCCTTGTCGTTGCGCTGCTGGCCATGAAACTGGCGCCCTCGATCTGGTGGTGGTTCCCGCTGCGCCTGATCTTCGGCATTGCCGCCGGCACGCTTTTCACGGTGAGCGAGGCCTGGGTGCTCACCTTTTCCAGCGACGGCAACCGCGGCCGCATCATGGGACTCTATACCAGCGTGCTGGCGGTCACCTTCTCGGTCGGCCCGCTGATCATTCCCTGGACCGGGATTGACGGCTGGACGCCGTGGCTGATTGCCATCGTCTGCATCCTCGTCGCCCTGCTGCCGCTCGCCTTCGTCAAGGTCAGTGACGACGCGTTCAAGCAGGAGAAGCACGGTAGCTTCTTCCGCTTCGTGCGGCGGGCGCCGCTGCTGCTCTTCGCCGTCTGCGCCGCCACGCTCTTCGACAATGTCTTCATCTCGTTTTTCACCATCTTCGGCCTCCGCAATGGCGTGGAACTCGATGTGGCGAGCCGCATCCTCGGCTTCGGAATCATCGGCAACGTGGTGCTGTTCTATCCCATGGGCTGGCTGGCCGATCACTGGTCGCGGCGCGGCGTCGTCATCCTCACCGCCTGCAGCACCATCGTCCTGTCTCTGAGCCTGATCTGGCTCATCAACACGCCATTCATATGGATCACGGTGGTGTTGCTCTCGGCCTCGGCCTTCGGTGTCTATGTCGTGGCACTCACAACCATGGGCGACACCTTCAAGGGACCGGACGTGGTGGCGGGATCGGCGGCCTTCGCGGCCATGTGGGGCGTCGGCGGCCTGGTCGGGCCTCCGATCGCCGGAATCGCGATCGACACATTCGGCATCAATGCCATGCCGGTCACCCTCGCGAGCTTCTATGTGATTCTGCTCATCGGCCTCATCCGCAATCGAGGCCATCTGGTACGGCAACCCGTCCATGGATAGGCAGCGCATCATCAACCTGCTGGCGGCCATTTCTGCCATCACGGTCTTCGGCTTCACGCTGGGATTGATGTTTCCCCTGCTGTCGCTGATCATGGAACGCGAAGGCATTCCATCCCAGGTCATCGGCTATTCGGCCGCGCTGCAGCCGCTGGGTATCGTGCTGTCGGTCTTTGCCATACCGCCCATGGTGCGTCGTTTCGGAGCCAAGGTGGTGGTGCTGGGCGCCGCGGTGATGACGGCGCTGGTCATCGTATCCTACCCCTTCCTGCCAATCTTCTGGTGGTGGTTCGGCCTGCGAATCCTTCACGGATTCTTCGTCTCGACTCTTTTTGCCATCAGCGAGGCCTGGATCGTCAAGTTTTCGGAAGGCCCTTGGCGGTCGCGCATCCTTGCGCTCTATGCCTCCGTCCTGGCCCTGAGCTTCGGCGGCGGTCCACTGCTGATCAGCTTCACGGGCATCGATACGGCGGCTCCCTTCCTGATCGGCGCCGTGATCCTGCTGGTCGCCACCATTCCGATTTTCTTCGTCAAGGACGAGGAGGTCGACAGCGAGGACGAGGCGCCGCTCTCGGTCTTCGGTTTCATCCGGAAAGCGCCGATCCTGCTCTTCGCCGTCGGCATGTTCGCCATCATCGACGCGGCGAACCTGGGCTTCCTCCCGGTCTATGCGGTGAAGAAGGGCTTCGACAACGAGATGGCCGCACTGGCGCTCACCGCCTTCGTAATCGGCAATACCGTGCTGCAGTTTCCGATCGGATGGCTGGCCGATCATATACCGAAGCGCGTGGTCATGCTGGGCTGCGGCATCGCCACCGCCGTGGCCTCGGCCCTGATCCCAACGGTCTTCGGTACGCCGCTTCTCTGGCCGGTCCTGACGGTGGCAGGCGCCGCGTCGGCAGGCATCTACACCGTGTCGCTGTCGGAGCTGGGTGACCGCTTCTCAGGCCATGAACTCGTCACCGGAACCGCGTCCTTTTCGACCACCTGGGGCGGCGGCGCCCTGCTGGGATCGCTGATGGCCGGCTGGTCCATTGCTGGATTCGGCCCTGATGGATTACCCTATACGATGTCTGTCGTCTTTCTCATCTTCATCATTGCCACCGCCATGAGCCTCCGCCAAAGCCGCAGATGAGTTCCAAGGCGCCCAGCTATGCCGCCGGGGTGGTCTTCACGGCTGCAGGCGCCATATGCTGGAGCCTGGGTGGAGCATTGGTGCGGCTGACCGATGATGTCGATGTCTGGCAGATCATCTTCTATCGCTCCGTCACCGTGCTTGTATTGATGGGTCTCTGGCTGAGCATCAGGTTCCGCGGCTCTTTGCTGAAGCATGTGTCCACTGCGGGCAGCAATGCCGTCATCGCGGGAATTGCCGTGGGAACGGCGGGCCTCACCTTCGTTGCCTCGCTGTTCTACACCACCGTGGCCGATGCGATCTTCATGGTCGGCATCACGCCCTTTCTCTCGGCCTTGATCGGCTTCTGGATCCTGCGCGAGCGCATTCCGCCGGTCACCTGGATCGCCATGACCGTCGCCCTCGCCGGAATGGGCGTCATCTTCTACGGAAATGGTGGTGGCGGGGCGATCACCGGAACGGCGCTGGCGCTCTATTCGGCCTTCTGCTTCTCCTGCTATGCCGTGCTCCTGCGCTGGGGCCAGGACACCGAAATGTCGGTGGCCCTGATCTGGAATGCCATCTTCCTGACTCTCGTCAGCGCCGCAATGCTCCTGCTGCCGACAGGCCTGCGAGAGACGACAGGCGTCGAGAGCCTCGCAATCGGCTGGCAGAACCTTGGATGGATCTTCGTGATGGGAGCCATCCAGCTGACGCTCGGCCTCATCCTGTTTACGATCGGATCGCGAAGCGTCCCGGCTGCGCAGCTGTCACTGATCGCTCTTGTCGAGCCCACCTTGTCGCCGCTCTGGGCCTGGCTGGCCGTACGCGAACTGCCCCCTATCTGGACTTTCATCGGCGGGGCTGTGATCTTGGGAGCCATCGTGATTCAGACGCTCTTCAGCGCCACGGAGGACCGCCGCAATGCCCGACGCCGAAGCCGCCGCCAGCCAGCTTGAGACCGTCAGGGATTTTCTGCGCTGGGCGCTCAGCAGCTTTGCCGAGGCGAAGATCGCCCATGGCCATGGCACCACCTCGGCCCTTGATGAGGCCGCCTTCATCATTCTCGAAACGCTGCACCTGCCGGTTGACGACATCAACCCCTGGCTCGATGCACGGCTTCTCGAACCCGAGCGCCGCCGGCTGGCCGAACTGATCCGCGACCGCGTCATCTTGCGCAAGCCTGCCGCCTATCTCATGAAACGAATCTACATTCGCGGCATTCCATTCTACGTCGACGAGCGCGTGATCGTGCCACGGTCCTATATCGGGGAACTCATGATGTCGGAGCTCTTTGCAGGCGAAGCCAGCCTCAGTGGCGACCCGGAACGCGTCGGCGCCGTGCTCGATCTCTGTACCGGTTCCGGATGCCTTGCAATTCTTGCCGCCGATGCCTTCCCCAACGCCGACATCGACGCGGTAGAACTGTCGGCCGATGCGCTGGAGGTCGCTCGGATCAACGTTGATGACCATAATTTGGTCAACCGGATCAACCTCTTGCGTGGCGATCTTTTCGATCCGGTTGAAGGTCAGACCTACGATGTGATCATCTCCAACCCGCCCTATGTCGCGGAGGCCGAAGTCGAGGCCTTCGCGCCCGAGTATGCCCATGAGCCGGTCATGGCGCATCTTGGCGGCGAGGACGGCCTCGATCTGGTTCGGCGCATTCTGGCCGAATCCGCCGCGCATCTGAATCCGGGCGGCGGCCTGCTCTGCGAGATCGGCACAGGGCGGGGCATACTGGAAGACGAATACCCTCAGCTTGATTTCCTCTGGCTCGACACCGAGGAAAGTGAAGGCGAAGTCTTCTGGATCACCCGCGAAGCGCTGGCTGGCTGACAGCTATTTCCTGAGGCCCGTCGCTTCCATCAGGTTGTCGTAAATGCGCCGGGTCATGGATGCCATGCGGGGCATGAGCGGGAAGGATTCCGCCACCAGCCTCTGGTAGGCCCCCGGTCCCAGATGCCGTTCCAGGCTGTCCAACGCGCCCGGGATCGATGACCAGGTTGCCACCGTCTGGGGCGTGAACTCGCAATGGAACTGCGTACCGATGGCATGGTCGCCGATCGCGAGGGTCTGCACCGCAGTGGCATCCGACCGTGCCAGAACACGCCCCTGCTGCGGCGCACGTTTCACTTCAGCCATGTGCCATTGCATCACCTTGTGGCTGGGATCGAGTCCCCTGAACAGGGCATGTTCACGTCCGTCATCGGTCAGTTGAACCTCGTGAACACCGACTTCGCCCTGATTTGCCGGCGCCACTTCGCCACCCAGCGCAGTACAGAGCAGCTGATGGCCAAGGCAGACACCGAAATAGGGCTTCGCCCGGTCCATGACCCATTCGCGGATTGCCTCCTTCTCGGCCCTGAGCCAGGGATACTGCTCCTCCTGCCACGTATCCTGGGATCCCCCAAGAACGAAAAGAAAGTCGTAGGGGGCAAGATCCGGGATGTCCTGCCCTTCGAAGAGACGTACGTGATCCGGGATGATTCCATCCTCTGCGAAATAGTCGAGGAACCGGCCGGGATGGTCGTGGTTCATGTGCTGGAAGACAAGGGCGCGCTTCATGACAATCCTATCTCACGGGCGGCATGACCAAGCTTTGTGCCCTGCACTGCCGCTGGGCTCCGGCCCCGCATTGCCCGAAATTTCCGCGCCTGTCGATGCAGATGCGGAGCTCGGAGAGCCGCGCGGTATCCCTCGCATTGCCGCATTGCACGAAGATCATGTCCGCCGTCAGGTCGCGGTTGGTCTTGACGAAATCCAGCACAAGCTGTTCGGGCGTTGTCTGGATCTTCGCCTGGGGCGACAGATAGCGTGCCGGAATCTTCAGCTTGTCGAAGAGAAGCCGCGTGACCAGGAAATAGTTCTCGATCGTCAGACCGGAGCAGCTGCCGTGCTTCCTCCACTGGTGGATGATCAGCCGCTTGGAGGGCATGATTCTCATCATCCCGTCGATCACCTTCTGCGGCACCCAGGTCTCGCGGGACGCGCAGAACTCGGGCCATGTCCCGTCCCGGTTCTGCGGCCAAAGCCCGTGGACAACGAAAGCGAATCGCCGTCCCGGCCCACATTGCGAGGGATCGCGGTCCCCGTCCGGTCCGGCACAGAAGGTCGGCGACCAGGACAGCGAAAGGACGAAATAGTCGAACTGGCCTGGCCGGTTGTCCCGCGCCAGAGCGGGCAGGATCAGCAGTGCGGCAAGGACAGTGATCGCGGCAGCAGACGGGACAGCAAGGCGCCGGAGGTGGCGGGCAAGGAGGCTTCCGGGCATGTTTCGGCGATGACTTTCCAACTCGAATTGTTCTGGTTCATGTCGCAGCGGGAGAGCTTGCCCATGATGCACCGGACTTCGCCTTGCGCATAGTCGGTGCCGCCAGCCCTGCAAGTGCAGTTATGTGCCGCCGATCCGTCGAGGCCATAGACGAGCACCCCCATACTCAGGGCCAATCTCAGCGTGCTGTACCAGCTTACCCCATGTCCCTGCTTAACACACGACGGACAGGAGGCGAAGCAGGCTAAATCAGCTGTAGTTCGACCGCCTGGAGGCCCCGCCCCTTCTTGTCGTCCTGGACTTCGAAGCTGATCTTCTGGCCTTCGTTCAGCTCTGGAATCCCGGATCGCTGCACGGCCGTGATGTGCACGAACACATCCTTGCCGCCGCCTTCCGGAGAAATGAAACCGTAACCCTTGGCCTGATTGAAGAACTTCACCGTGCCGCTCTGGCGCATTGGAAGCACGTCTCCTGATCGCTTATCCCAAGCATCCACAGGACCAGACTTTGGACGCCCGGCCAAGCGAAGGCAAACTACCGGGTGGCCACCGGGCCCTGCGAGACCTGTCCGCCTCACCGGGACCTGAACAGCCGCACCGCCGCGCCGGGGAAAGCCCCGAACGCTGACTAAGTATGAGGCAGAGCCATGTCACGGGCAAGAGGGCAGATTCCTGCATCAGTCGTAACTTGATTTGTCGCAAAAGCATGCCAATACTGGCGGCACGAGAGGGGTTTGCATGATGAAGCCGGGCATACTGGTCGCCGCAGCGGTGCTTGTTCTGTTTCCGGATTTCGCCGAAGCGAAACCAGCTCACTCCACGAAGTATACTTACTATACTGTTGGCGGGAACTCTGCCGAATCCATTTACAAGGCCATGCTCAACAAAGGGCCGCGCGTGAATGGCGCCAAGGCCTATGCTGCTACGACGGCGACAACGCGGCAGGACGGCAAGCTGATGCAGTCCAAGTCTTGCCGGATCGAGGATTATCAGCTCCGTCTCGATTTCGTGATCAAGCTGCCCAAGATCAAGAACGAGAAAGCACTGGCCAGTGCCGACCGCGAACGCTGGAAGCAATTCTCCAGCTTCCTCAAGAAGCACGAGGAAACTCATCGTTCGATCTGGCTCGAATGCGCTGCCGAAATGGAGCGCAAGGTGCGGGCGATCAAAGCGAAATCCTGCGACGAAGCCGATGCCAAGGCCGAGAAGCTCTGGGAGCAGACCCGCGCAGCCTGCTCGAAGAAACATGATGCATTTGATCTGGCCGAGCAGAAGAAGCTGATGAAGCATCCCTTCGTTCAGCTTGTCTACAAGCGCAGCTCGAGCAACACGCGCGCCGCCGCGGCGCAGTAACTACCGCTTCAGCACCCGCCCTGCCACCGCGTCGAGCTTCGCGAGCACGGCCGGATCGCGTTTCGCCGGCGCCGTCATGATGGCATGTTCAAGCGCCCGGTCCGAGCCGATGGGGCATGGCTGGTGGTCCTGCGGCAGCTCCTGCGCGATCCGCCGCACGAGGCGCCGCGCATTGCCGGAATTTGACTGCATCACGGCGATCACCTTGGCAACATCGACCGTACCGTGCTCTTCGTGCCAGGAGTCATAGTCGGTCACCATGGCGACCGTGCAGTAGCAGATCTCCGCCTCGCGCGCGAGCTTGGCCTCTGGCATGTTGGTCATGCCGATGACATGCGCATCCCACGACCGGTAGAGCTGCGACTCGGCCAGCGTGGAGAACTGCGGGCCTTCCATGACGACATAGGTTCCCCCGATGGCGTGCCTCAGCTTCTCGGCCGCCAACGCCCGCGCGACTGCCGCCTGCAACAGGGGCGAGACCGGATGCGAGAACGGCACGTGTCCCACACAGCCAGTGCCGAAGAAGCTCTTCTCGCGCGCAAAGGTCCGGTCGATGAATTGGTCGACCAGAACGAATGTCCCCGGCGGCAATTCCTCCTTCAGCGAACCCACCGCCGACAAAGAGACGAGATCCGTGACCCCAGCCCGCTTCATCGCGTCGATGTTTGCACGGTAGTTGATGGTGCTCGGCGAATAGACATGACCGCGACCATGGCGCGGCAGGAACACCACCGGCAGCCCGCCGATCTCGCCATGGCGCAGCTGATCGGATGGATCACCCCAGGGCGATCTCGCCGCCTCCCAACGGGCATGGTCCATCTCGATGTCGTAGACGCCCGACCCGCCGATGATACCGAGAACCGTCTTGACCATGTCGTCCCACTCCTGTGCCCATCCGACAATGCCCGAGGCCCACAGAAACGAAAAGGCCCGGACGATCCGGGCCCTCTGTCAACCAATGTGCTGGTTCAGTGCTCCTTCGCCCACAGGCGCTTCTTGACGAGGTAGAGCAACAGGGCCAGCACCGCCAGATAGATCATCACCATGAAGCCAAGCCTCTTGCGCTCTTCCATCTTGGGCTCGGCCGACCAGGCCATGAAGGCCGCCACGTCCTTGGCCATCTGATCGACGGTCGCGGGCGTGCCGTCGTCATAGGTCACCTGATCGTCGGTCAACGGAGCGGGCATGCCGATCCAGTGGCCCGCGGCGAAGTAGGGATTGTAGCTCTTGCCCTCTGGCGCCTCGGCGGCCAGTTCGGCCGGGGGCTCCTCATAGCCGGTCAGCAGGGAGTAGACATATTCCGGTCCGCCGATGCCATTGAACAGCTGGTTGAACGTGCCGTACCAGCCGGGCCGTGACTTGGTGATCAGCGACAGGTCCGGAGGATAGGCGCCGCCGTTTGCGACCCGCGCCGCCTGTTCATTGGGGAAAGGATCGGGGAAACGGTCCTGCGGCAGGCGCGCGCGCTCGAACATCTCGCCGTCTTCACCTGGTCCATCCTGGATCGTGTATTCAGCCGCAAGTACCTTCACCTGTTCTTCGGTAAACCCGGGCCCGCCCGGCTGGGACAGGTTGCGGAAGGACATGAAGTGCATGGAGTGGCAGGCAGCGCAGACTTCCTTGTAGACCTTGTAGCCGCGTTGCAGCTGTGCACGGTCGAAGGTTCCGAAGGGGCCTTCGAAGGAGAAGCTCACGTCGCGGGCCGGCTTCTGGCCTTCTGCCGCATGTACTGCTCCGCCGAGCAGCCCAAGGCCCACGAGTGCGATGCTGAGTGTCTTGAGCAATGTCATCTTTCTATCCCCCAATTCACTCGGCAGGCACGGCGGCGGGCTTGTTCTTGGCGATCACGCTGTCGGAAATGGAGGCCGGCAGCGGTTTCGGGCTTTCCAGCAGTCCGAGCAGTGGCAGGATCACCAGGAAGTGCGCGAAGTAGTAGGCCGTCAGGATCCGCGACCAGATTACATAGGCGCCCTCCGCGGGCTTCGACCCCAGGTAGCCGAGGGCGATGCAAACGACGACGAAGATCCAGAAGAAGCCCTTGAAGAGCGGCCGGTAATTGCCGGAGCGCACCTTCGATGTATCGAGCCAAGGCAGCGCGAAGAGGATCAGGATCGAACCGAACATCGCGATGACGCCGCCCAGCTTGTCGGGAATGGCACGCAGGATCGCGTAGAATGGCAGGTAATACCACTCGGGAACGATGTGCGCCGGCGTCGAGAGCGGGTTGGCCACTTCATAGTTGATGGCATGGCCCAGATAGTTCGGGCTGAAGAAGACCCAGGCCGCGTAGAACATCATGAAGATCACGATCGCGAAGGCGTCCTTCATCGTGTAGTAGGGGTGGAAGGGCAGCGTATCCTGCGTGCCCTTCACCGAAACGCCGGTCGGATTGTTGTTGCCGGTCACATGCAGGGCCCAGATATGCAGGCCGACGACCGCGGCCAGCACGAAGGGCAGCAGGTAATGCAGCGAGAAGAAGCGGTTCAAGGTCGGGTTGTCGACCGCGAAACCGCCCCACAGCCAAGTGGTGATGGCATCGCCCACGAAGGGAATGGCCGAGAACAGGTTGGTGATGACTTTGGCGCCCCAGAAGCTCATCTGGCCCCAAGGCAGCACATATCCCATGAAGGCGGTGGCCATCATGATCAGATAGATGACCACACCGATCATCCACAGGATCTCGCGCGGCGCCTTGTAGGAGCCATAGTACATGCCGCGGAACATGTGGATATAGACCGCGATGAAGAACATCGACGCGCCGTTGGCGTGCATGTAGCGCATCAGCCAGCCGTAGTTCACGTCGCGCATGATGTGCTCGACGGACTGGAAGGCATAGTCGACATGCGGGGTATAGTGCATCACCAGCACGACGCCGGTGACGATCTGGATCACCAACATGACCGCGAGGATGCCGCCGAAGGTCCACCAGTAGTTGAGGTTGCGCGGGGTCGGAAAATCCAGCGCCTGGCCTTGAACGATGTCCATGATCGGCAGGCGCTCATGGAACCACTTTCCGAAGGCGCTCTTGGGCTGATAGGTCGAATGTCCGCTCATGAGGATGATCCTTCTTAACCGATGCGGATCTTGGTGTCGGTGAGGTAGCTGTACTGCGGCACCGCCAGGTTCTGTGGGGCCGGACCTTTGCGGATGCGGCCGGCGGTATCGTAGTGCGAGCCGTGGCAGGGGCAGAACCACCCGCCGACCTTGGCATTGCCTTCGACGACCGCATAGTCGCCCTCGTTCCGGATCGGCACGCAGCCCAGATGGGTGCAGACCCCCATCATCACGATGATGTTTTCCTTGCCGCCGACCACGCGGTTCACATCCGTTGCCGGATCACCGTCGGGCAGGTTGGCATTTCGAGCCAGAGGATCGGGAAGCTCGCTCACTTCTACCGCCTTGGCAGCCGCGATTTCCGGTTCGGTGCGATGGCGCACGAACACCGGATTGCCGCGCCACTTGATGGTGATTTCCTGGCCCTCGACCAGGGGCGCCAGATCGACCTCGACAGACGCCATGGCCAGAACCGATGCGTCGGGGTTCATCTGGTTGATGAAAGGCCAGGCGGCCAGCGCAACGCCGACACCACCGACAGCGCCGGTCGCGATATAGAGAAAGTCGCGCCGGTTGACTTCCGAATGATCCGCTGTGGACACGTCCGTAGATTCCCTTTTTGTGCTGCGCCGTCCTCCGGGTGCGGGGCGGGATAGCCCCTCCGGCACATAAACCCGCGACCTTTTGGCATTGGCTTCGACATAAGTCTAGCCATCAAGTGTCGCAGTTCGGCGGTCTCGATGGCCCCGGCAAATTACGCCCAGGACAGGAAAACCCGATGGAAATCGCACTCTACCAGCCGGACATCGCGCCCAACACGGCCACCATCCTGCGGATGGCAGCCTGCTTCGGCTTGACGGTCAGAATCATCGAACCCGCCGGCTTCCACTGGAGCGAATCCAGCCTTCGCAGGGCTGGTATGGACTATCTCGAACAGGCCAAGATTGTCCGGGATACCTCATGGGAGGCCTTCCGTGCCGCCGTGACAGGCCGGCGGCTTGTCCTCCTCACGACCCGGGCCAGCCTGCCCTACACGGACTTCCCCTTCTCGCCCACGGATATCCTGATGCTCGGCCGCGAATCGGCGGGCGTCCCTCCGGCGGTCCACGAGGCTGCAGATGCACGGCTGCTGATCCCCATGCGCCCGGGTCTGAGGTCGCTCAATGTCGCCATGGCCTGCGCGCTGGTGACCGGGGAGGCGCTGCGGCAGACCGGCGGGTTTCCTACTTCGTCAGCCTGACGTCCTTCAGCTGTGCACCGATCGCCTCGAAGGCCGCAATGAGGGCGGCGGAATCGGCCGCGACATAACTCATATCCGGAGAGGTTGCGCAATTCCTGAGGATGGACTCGATGCCGGGGTCCGACACGTCGAACAAAACGGTATAGACTTGGATGCCGTCGGCTTTGATGTTCTCGCAGATCGTCGATGTAAGCGTGTCGGTATAGGTTCCATCGCCGTAGGAGGTCTCGGCATGCGGGGCGTAATCTGAGTGGTCGGTGCCGTTGGGCGACACCGTGTTTGCACCGTCGGTCATGAGAACGAGGACCTTGGTGCCACCCAGGCTGGACATGTCTGCGGCCGAACGAGCTTCCGACAGCGGTTCTTCGGGAGTCAGCATGTTCCACCCCCAGATCAGGCCGGAGGGTATGTTCGTCTCACCGTAGGTCGACAACTGATTGATGTTCGTCAAGACGGTGGACCTGTCACTCGTGAGTGGGAGGAATTCCCTTCCACATGAGTCGAGAACGCCTGGATAGGGTGTGGTGATGCTGCCGATCGAGGCCTGCAGGGACTCCTCCCGGGCCCCGACACATCCATCCCAGGTGTCGACTGCTGAGTTGACGACGCAGTTCGTCTTCTCGGGAATGCCCCAGTACTCGCATTGCTCCTCGACACAGCTATGCGGCACGCCATCCGAGTAGCACGTCAGCGTCACCATGGCGCAATTGCGCTTGTCCGGATAGTTGTAGTCGCAGCTCGTACCGGTTCGCGTGACGTCGTCCGGAACTGAGACCCAGAATTCGTCTGCCCTGCTGAGGCCCACGTTCATGTAGTCGGAGAACGGCACGATGCCGACCGAGATATCGTCTGAGTTCATGACAGCATCGATGAGCGATGTCGACGCTGTCTTGAGGCTGTCGATCTTGCCGTTCACGCTCATGGAACCGGTAATGTCGAGGGCAAGCACCAGTTCGAGCGGCCCGGTGGATGCCCGGCTGGCGGTGGAACTCACCCGTACATTGAAGGTGGGAAAACCGACGAGTCCGAAGAAGGTGGTTTGGACTTCGCCGGTCAGCTGAACGGTGAGTTCGCCTGCGGCGGCGTTGTTGGTGATCGTCATCGCCTTGATGTCCTCGATTACCCGGGCGGTGAAGTTTTTCCGCACGTAGTTTGTGGCAATGGCGACGGTATCCGCATCTGTCGTCCTGTCTGAGGCGCCTGCGGCGAGGGCTGCAGCATCTGCTGCGCCCTGAAGGGCAGCCTCGGCCTGATTTGCCCGGATAAGATCAAGTGCGGCGCCCACGGCAAACAGCAAGGGAACGATGCTCACCGCGAACACAAAGGCTACGTTGCCGCGATTGCCGATACGAAACTTCGACCAAATACCTATCGTCACACCTACACCTAAATGCCCCTTAAAGGAGAATTTCTGTTTTTTGCTCTTCTTAAGGTTGCATTGAGAGATTAAGAAATCCCTGCTTCCGATTGCTACTGCAAAGCCGCGGATTTGGTCATAAACCTGTCGGCAAAAAACAGCTGTCGGGGCGGTGCATATGGACGATCTGGACGAACGCAAGGTGCTGGCGCGCAACTGGTTCGAGAGTCTGCGAGACCAGATCTGTGCAGCCCTCGAGCAGATCGATCACGGCTGCCGGTTCAACCGGAAGAGCTGGGAAAGGCCCGATGGCGGCGGCGGCGTCATGTCCATGCTGCACGGCAAGGTCTTCGAGAAAGCGGGCGTCCACACCTCGACCGTGCATGGCGAGTTCAGCCCCGAATTCCGCAAGCAGATCCCGGGTGCCGAAACTGATCCGCGCTTCTGGGCCTCGGGGATTTCGCTCATCATCCATCCGTGGAACCCGCATGTACCGGCGGTCCACATGAACACACGCTTCATCGTGACCACCAAGACGTGGTTCGGCGGCGGCGCCGACCTGACACCCGTGCTCGACCGCTACCGCACCCAGGACTATGCCGACACCCTGGATTTCCATGCGGCGATGAAGGCCGCCTGCGACGCCCATGCCGTGGCCGACTACACGCGGTTCAAGACATGGTGCGACGAGTATTTCTTCCTGCCCCATCGCAACGAGCCGCGCGGCATCGGCGGCATCTTCTATGATCACTTCAACTCGGGCAACTGGGACGCCGACTTCGCCTTTACCCAGGACGTGGGCCGTGCCTTCCTCGACATCTATCCGAAGCTGGTCCGGCGCAGCATGGACAAGGACTACGGCGAAGCGGATCGCGAAGAGCAACTGATCCGGCGCGGGCGTTACGTGGAATACAACCTGCTCTACGACCGCGGCACGATCTTCGGACTCAAGACCGGCGGCAATGTGGAGTCGATCTTGTCCTCCATGCCGCCTGCCGTAAAGTGGCCGTGAGGAGAATGCGCCATGGACCTTCGCAACGGCTTCGACATCAAGCGCTACATCCGCACCATTCCCGACTATCCCAAGCCGGGGATCATGTTCCGCGATATCACCACGCTGCTGTCCAACCTGCATGCGTTCCGCGCCGCCGTCGACGAACTGGCCTGGCCCTTCCTGCGCGGCGAGATCGACTACGTGGCCGGGATCGAGGCGCGCGGGTTCATCCTTGGCGGCGCCGTGGCGCATAATCTGGGGCGCGGCTTCATCCCCATCCGCAAGAAAGGCAAGCTGCCGTCGCGGGTGATCGGCCAGGACTATGCGCTGGAGTACGGCGTCGACACCATCGAGATCCATGCCGATGCGATTCAGAAGGGCGATCGCATCCTGCTGATCGACGATCTCATCGCCACCGGCGGAACCGCGGGCGCCGCCATCGACCTGATCCGCAAGTCAGGCGGCGAAGTGGTAGCAGCCGCCTTCGTGATCGACCTGCCGGAACTGGGCGGCGCTGCGAAGCTCAAGGCCAAGGGCGTGAAGGTGCACACACTGGTGAGCTTCGAGGGGCATTAGCCGGAGGCTGGCCTCACAGGCGTCATCACCTTGCCGTCGAAGGCGAAGACCTCGTCGCCGTCCTGGTTCACGCCTGTGCTGTGCGAGAAGAGAAGGCCCCAGCCCGGCCGCGAGGCCAGTACTCGTTTGCCGGTGACGGTGAGGGTATAGGTGATCGTGTCACCTGGTTTCACCGGCTTGTGCCAGACGAGATTCTCGAAGCCCGGCGATGGACCGAGAGGCGCGGGTGTTTTGCCCGCGGCGCGGAACTTTGCCTCTGCCGCCTGGTTGGTCGCGACATAGCACTTCATCCAGCCCGCCGCCGTGTGCCAGCCCGAAGCGGAGAGCACGCCGAAGGGTCCCGTTCGGCCGGCCTCCTCGTCGAGATGGAAGGGCTGCGGATCATATGTCCTGGCGAAGTCGACGATGGCATCGCGGGTGAAATGGTGGCTGCCCAGCGGGATGATGCGGCCAATCTCCAACTCGTCGAGATAGAGGCCGATCATGGCTGGCGCAGCTTCATGAACTGAACGCCGGTCATCTCGACCTTCTTCTCGCCCGCCGTGTTGAGCAGTTCGAACAGGCATTTCATGACGCCGATTCCCGGCTTGCTGGCCGAGCGCCGCTTGGACAGGACGGTCACCCGTCCGGTCAGCGTCTCGCCGGCATAGACCGGTTTCAGCCACTTCGCCTCGTCGAAACCCTTGGAACCCAGAGCGGCCGACCTGTTGGCATAGGCATCCACGGCAAGACGGACGAGGATGGCGCTGCTCTGCCAGCCCGAGGCGGAGAGCCCCTTCAGCACCGACTGCTGCGCCGCCTGCTCATCAAGGTGAAAGGGCTGCGGATCAAATTCGCGCGCATAGCCGATCACCTCGTCCTTCGTCAGATGATAGGTACCAAAGGGCAGCACCTGGCCTTCGTGAAAATCCTCGTAGTGAAGAAGTTCCGTCGCGGTCATCGTCAGTTGGCAAAGCGGAAGTGCAGCACATCGCCATCCTGCACGGTGTAGTCCTTGCCCTCAAGCCGGAACTTGCCGGCCTCGCGCGCACCGGCCTCGCCCTTGCCGGAGACGTAGTCGGCATAGGCAATGGTTTCGGCGCGGATGAAGCCATTTTCGAAATCGGTGTGTATCACGCCCGCCGCAGCGGGTGCCCTGGTGCCAACCGTGATAGTCCAGGCGCGGGCTTCCTTGGGGCCAACCGTGAAGTAGGTCACCAGGTGAAGCAAGTCGTAGCCGGCGCGGATCACGCGGTTGAGGCCGGGCTCACTCAGGCCAACGGCCTCCAGATAGTCCTTTTGGTCAGCCTCGGGCAGCACCGCGATCTCGCTTTCGATCTTGGCGGAGACAACCACCGCTACGGCGCCCTCTTCCGCCGCACGGCCGAAGACGCGGGCCGAGAAGTCATTGCCCTTGTCGGCAGAGCCCTCGTCGACGTTGCAGACATAGAGCACGGGTTTCGACGACAGCAGGCCGAGACCGCGGAAGGCCTTCTCTTCCTCCGGCGAGCGCTGGACGAGGCGCGCGGGCTTGCCCTCGCGCAGCAGTACCAGCGCGCGGTTGATGAGGTCAGCCAGTTCCTTGGCCTCCTTGTCGCCGGTCTTGGCCTTCTTCTCGAGATTGACGATGCGCTTCTCGAGGGAGTCGAGGTCGGCCAGCATCAGCTCGGTCTCGATCGTCTCGATGTCGGCGATCGGATCGATCTTGCCTTCGACGTGGGTGATGTCGCCGTCCTCGAAGCAGCGCACCACGTGGGCGATGGCATCGACCTCGCGGATGTTGGCGAGGAACTGGTTGCCGAGGCCCTCACCCTTTGACGCGCCGCGCACCAGGCCGGCGATATCGACGAAGGTCAGGCGCGTCGGGATGATCTGGCCGCTGCCTGCGATCTTGGCCAATACGTCGAGGCGCGGATCGGGTACGGCCACGTCACCGACATTGGGCTCGATGGTGCAGAAGGGATAATTCGCCGCCTGGGCCGCCGCGGTCTGCGTCAGCGCATTGAAGAGCGTCGACTTGCCGACATTGGGAAGTCCGACGATGCCACACTTGAAACCCATCTGTTCCGTCTCTCTTGCAAGTCCCGCGACAGCGCCTGGCGCGGGAGGAATTCAGTTTTCCGGCTTGGGCGGCTTCGCCGGCGCGGGATTGAG
>JBGSNJ010000292.1:0-9366 GCA_041739715.1 Aestuariivirga sp. | reverse complement strand
CCTTTTCCAGCCGCAGAACCTTCCGAGGCCATGGTTCCCCTCCGAGGCGATCGAGGCGGGGATCGAAGCGCTCAAGGACGACGAGCACGACGAGCTGCTCCACGGCAGCGTCATGGACCTGACCAGCAACGCGCTGAGGGGTTGCATCGTGGCGCCGAAGGGCAAGACGCTCGACGCGGCCGACCTGTCCAACATCGAGGGCCGCGTGCTGGCATGGCTGGCCGGCGAGCAGTGGAAGCTCGACGCCTTCGCAGCCTTCGACCGCGGCGAGGGCGAAGACCTTTACAAGCTGACCGCCGGCAGGATCCTCGGCAAGCCCGCGAAGGACATCACCAAGGACGAGAGGCAGAGCGTCGGCAAGGTGTCCGAACTGGCGCTGGGCTACCAGGGCGGTGTCGGTGCGTTCCTCACCTTTGCCATGGCCTACAACCTCGACCTCGACGACCTGGCCGCCAAGGCCCGCGCCGCTCTCCCCGCTGCCGTGCTGCAGCAGGCCGGCGAGACATGGGAGTGGATGAAGAAGACCAAGCGCAACACCATGGGCCTCGAGCAAGACACCTGGGTCGCGATCGACAGCATCAAGCGTGCTTGGCGCCACGCCCACTTTGCAATCGTGAGCCTGTGGGAAGATCTCGAGAACGCCGTGCGCCTTGCGATCACGATGAACGAGACCGTCGACGTCGGCTTCCTCAGGATCGACAAGAAGGGATCCTGGCTGCGCATCCGCCTGCCGAGCGGCAGGTTCCTCTGCTACCCGGCGGCGCGCGTCGACGACCAGGGCAAGATTTCCTACATGGGCGTCAACCAGTACAGCCGACGCTTCGAGCGCATCTCGACCTATGGCGGGAAGCTCGTCGAGAACGTGACGCAGGCCGTCGCCCGCGATGTACTCGCGCACGGCATGCTCTCGGCCGAGGCCATGGGCTACGAGATCACGCTCTCCGTCCACGACGAGATCATCAGCGAACGGACGGTTGCCCCCCGCAACCACACGCTCGCCGCCATTATGGCGACCAACCCTCCGTGGGCTGACGGCTTGCCGTTGGCCGCCGCGGGCTTTGAGGCAGAAAGGTATCGGAAGCCATGAGCCCCGAACGCAAGATCGAAGCGCACCTGGTCAAGCTCGCGAAGAAGCACGGCTGGTTCTGCCGGAAGGTGAAATGGATCGGGCGCAACGGTTGCCCCGACCGCCTGCTGATCGCGCCCACGGGCCAGATGATATGGGTCGAGGTCAAGGCGCCGGGCAAGGAGCCGACCAAGCTGCAGCAGCATGAGCACCGCCAGCTGCGCACCTTCCACCAGTGGGTCTACGTCCTCGACGACATCACCCAGGTGGAGGGGGTTTTCGCATGATCTTCACGCCCCGCCCATATCAGCGCCAGATGATCGACGCGATCGTCGCCGAGCCGCGCGTCGGCGTGTGGGCTGGCATGGGCCTCGGCAAGACGTCGGCCTGCCTCGCTGCGATCGACACGCTCAAGATCCTCGGCCCCGTCAAGCCCCTGGTGCTGGCGCCTCTGCGTGTCGCGCAGTCGACCTGGCCGGATGAGACGCGCAAGTGGTCGAACCTCTCGCACATCAAGGTGCAGCCGATCGTCGGCAGCACAAGGCAGCGCGAGCGTGCTCTCGCCGCCGACGCCGACGTCTACGCCATCAACTACGAGAATATCCCTTGGCTCTGTGAGGCGGTGAACGGCGCATGGCCCTTCGACATGGTGATCGCCGACGAGAGCACCAGGCTCAAGTCTTTCCGCCTCGGCCAGGGCGGCAAGCGTGCGCGCGCCCTGGGCAAGGTCGCATGGTCGAAGGTGAAGCGGTTCGTCGAGCTCACCGGCACGCCGTCGCCCAATGGCCTCGCCGATCTGTGGGGGCAAGCCTGGTTCCTCGATCGTGGCGAGCGCCTCGGCAAGACCTATGGCGCCTTCACGGATCGCTGGTTCATGTCGATCGACGTCGGCGGGTTCTTCATCGTGAAGCCTCGCGCCTTCGCCGACGACCAGATCCAGGAGGCACTTTCCGACATCTGCTTCAGCCTCGATCCAAAGGACTGGTTCGACCTGAAGGACCCGATCGTCAACCATATCGAGGTGACGCTGCCGCCGTCCGCCATGAAAATCCACGAAGACTTCAAGGAAGAGGCCCTGGCCGAGATCGCGGGCAAGGATGTCGACGCCGTCACCGCAGCGGCCATCACCACCAAGTGCCTGCAGGTGGCGAACGGCGCTGTCTACATCGACGACGAGCGGAACTGGAACGAGATCCACGACGCCAAGCTCGACGCCCTGGCCAGCGTCGTCGAGGAGGCGGCAGGTGCTCCGATCCTCGTGGCCTACCACTGGAAGCACGACCTCGCGCGCCTGCTGGCGAAGTTCAAGTACGCCCGCGTCCTCGACAAGGATCCTCAGACGATCCGCGACTGGAACGCCGGCAAGATCCGCATGCTGCTAGCGCACCCTGCCAGCGCCGGCCACGGTCTCAACTTGCAGGACGGCGGCAACATCCTCGTCTTCTTCGGACTGTGGTGGAACCTCGAGGAGCACCAGCAGATCATCGAGCGCATCGGCCCGACGCGCCAGGCGCAGAGCGGTCACGACCGCACGGTCTACATCCACTACCTGATCGCCCGCGGCACCTTCGACGAGCTGGTGCTTCAACGCCTCGAAGGCAAGCGCGCGGTGCAGGACATCCTTATGGAAGCGGTGAAGAGATGACCGACGAAGAACTGCTCGAAGCTTTGGACGCCCGCGCGAAGCGTCTTCCCGCATGGGGCGCCAATGAAGATCTATGCGCTGCTGCAGCCAAGAGGATCCGTGAGTTGCTGCGTGACTACGAGTTGCAACGGAACATCCTGCTCGAAGAAAGGAAACGCAAATGACAACCACAATCGCAGCGCTGCTCTTCGCGATCGCCCTGCTCATCGGTTGGCTCTTCGGCTACGCCACCGGCAAGAAGATCAACCGCCCTCGCATCGTTCACCCCGAACCCGAGATTGAGTACGTGACCCGTCTCAACTCTCGTCACCGTGCCGTGCTTACCAACCCAACAGGAGAATGACACCATGAAGTACCTACTCGCAGCGATCGCAATCGCAGCTCTCACGACGCCGTCTCTCGCCGGCGTGGTCGTCGACAAGGCAGCTTATGACGCCGCGAAAGCAGAGTGGAAGGTCGAGAAGCAGTCCATCCAGGACGCATGGAAGGCCGCAGGCAAGCCCGATCCGAAGCCCGACAACCCGCCCGACAAGCCCAAGCGCGACGACTTCAAAGTGCCGAAGTAATGCAACTGCGGCGGGGTTCGCCCCGCCGCCCTTTCCATCGGAGACACGACCATGAGCCTCGTCAACATCGTGAACGTCATCAACCAGGAACTGCAGCTCGGCATGGAGACGCGCGACCGCCTGATCGCCGACATCCGCCAGACCATCGTCGATCGGCGCGCTGTCCTCGACACCGAGGAGAAGATCGCCGAGCAGCGCATCGAGACGATCAAGACCGAGTTCGCCGAGCGCGACGTGAACCTGCGCCGGCTTGTGGAGAACAGCAATGGCTGAGACAACATCGAAGCGCGTCGCCGCGATCGCATCGCGGGTGCTCAAGTCGAAGGGCCTCTTCGGTCGTGACATCAAGGCCCTCGCCGCCAGCTGCCTGACGCAGCGCGAGCCGAAGAAGCGCAAGCCGAAGAAGGCGTGATGCCAACAGCACCGGCCAGGGTTACGCAAGCTGCCATCCGCCGCGCCATCCGCGCTGCGAAGGCGGAAGGCATGACCGTGGAGGTGCAGCCGTCGGGCGCCATCCTGGTGGTGCCCTTGCCCAAGGCCTCGAAGCCGGTTTACGCTGGTTTCGAGGAGCCTGACCTTTGAAGAAGCTGCCCTACCTCTATCGCGAGAAGACCCGCCACGGGAAATTCGTCTGGTACGTGAAGCGCGGGCCCACGCGCATCAGGATCCGCGAGACGCCAGGCACCAAGGCCTTCTTCGACGCCTACCACGCAGCCCTGGCCGGAAAGACTGCAGAAGCCCCGCCAGCGGCCTCGAGCGCATCGCTGGCCTGGCTCATCGGCCGCTACATGGAGAGCCCTGCCTGGGCCGCCACGGCCGCGGAAACACGCAAGCAGCACGGCCGTCAATATCGCATCGTCGTCGAGCGGTCGGGGTCTTTCCCCTACGCCGCCGTCAAGCGCGCTTTCATCGCCAAGGGCAGAGACCGCCGGGCCGCCGTGCCGAGCGATGCCAACAAGTTCGTGAAGGCCATGCGCCGCCTCTTCGAGTGGGCGATCGAGCGCGAGTATATCGAGAGCAATCCAGCCGCCGGCGTCAAGCTGCTGCCTCCGAAAAAGAAGGGTGGGTTCCACACTTGGACAGAAAGTGAACTTACCCTGTTCGAAGAGTGCTGGCCGGTCGGCACGCGCGAGCGCCTGGCCTTTGACATCCTCTGCTACACGGGCCTGCGCCGCTCCGACGTCGTCCGCCTCGGCCGCGCGCACGTCACCGGCAACGAGATCTCGATCCGCACGAAGAAGACCGACACGCTGGTGACGCTGCCGATCCTGCCGCCGCTCGCGGCATCGATCGACGCAGCCGGCCAGGGTGGCCTGACGTTCCTGAAGACGGAACGCGGCACGCCGTTCAAGTCTGAGAGTTTCGGGACATGGTTTGGGAAAGCCTGCAGTGAGGCCGGGGCGCCGGGATCGGCGCACGGGATCCGCAAGGCTGCGGCCGTGAGAGCGGCGAACATGGGCGCGTCGGATACGATGCTCAACGCAATGTTCGGCTGGGCTCAAGGATCGCGCGAGAGCGCGACCTACACGCGCGAAGTGAACCGCGCGAAGCTGTCGAGGGAGAACGCCCCCGTTCTGTTCTTCCGCACCCCCGTGGAAGGTGCGGAAGAACAGGGGTCTAAGGCTTTGAATAAAAAGTCTAAATGAAAAGCGCTGGTGGGCCCGCCAGGACTCGAACCTGGAACCAGACGGTTATGAGCCGTCAGCTCTAACCATTGAGCTACGGGCCCGCCGGCGGGATGGCTACATCAATTCGGCGAGCCATGCTATAGGCTCGCCATGTTGATCAAAGCCCATACGCCAGAAACCGCCGTGGATGCCCTGATCGCCCTCCATCTGGAGTCGACCAAGGCGCTGAAGACCTGCCTCGACCGCTACTTCGCCACCCAGGAACCACCGACGCCCAGCGAACGCCGTCTGTTCTGCTATCCCGAACTCATCGTTCACTATGAAGCCCAGGGCGTACAGCCCTCCATTCCCAGGGCCTATGCCAAGTTCCAGGGCCCGGGAACCTACATCACCACCGTCACGCAGCCCGCCCATTTCCGACGGTATCTGGAAGAGCAGCTGCGCTACCTGGTCCGCGACTATGGCGCCAGCATCGAAGTTGCGCGGTCCGAACAGGAGATTCCCTACCCTTACGTGCTCGAAAAGGGCGACGACCTCGGGCGCGACGGCATCACCGCCGCCGAACTGGCCGTTCACTTTCCGGTGCCGCGCCTCGCGCAGGTGGGCGACGAAATCGCCGACGGCGAGTGGGACCATCGGCCGGGCCAGGCCTTTCCCCTGTCCCTCTTCGACGCCGTCCGTGTCGACTACTCGCTGAAGCGGCTCCAGCACTACACGGGCACCCACTGGAACCAGGTGCAGCCCTGGATCCTGCTCACTAACTATCATCGCTATGTCGACCAGTTCGTGCGCTGGGGACGCCAGCAACTGGCGGAAACGAGCCCCTATCACAGCCTGCACCTCCCCGGTGGCACGACCATCACCCGCGGCATGAGCCAGGCGGAAGCGGACGCTACCGTCGAAAACGCGCCCTGGCACCGCTTCCAGATGCCCGGATATCACCTGACCCGCGCCGACGGTCAGGGCGGCGTGTCGCTGATCAACATCGGCGTCGGCCCGTCCAATGCCAAGAACATCACCGACCACCTTGCTGTGCTGAGGCCGCACTGCTGGCTGATGATCGGGCACTGCGGCGGCTTGCGCCAGTCGCAGCGCATCGGCGACTACGTGCTGGCTCACGCCTATCTGCGCCAGGACCGCATTCTCGACAGCCTGGTACCGCCCGAGATTCCAATCCCTGCGCTCGCCGAGGTTCAGGTCGCCCTGCAGGGAGCCGCGGCGAAGATCACGGGCGAGTCCGGCGAAAGCCTCAAACAGCGGCTGCGCACCGGCACGGTGGTGACCAACGACGACCGGAACTGGGAGCTTCGCTGGACCCAGGAGCGCAAGCGGATCAACCTCTCAAGGGCCATCGCGGTGGACATGGAGTCCGGCACGCTCGCAGCCCAGGGTTACCGCCTTCGCGTACCCTATGGAACGCTGCTCTGCGTATCCGACAAGCCGCTTCACGGCGAGATCAAGCTGCCCGGATCCGCCAATGTCTTCTACGACCGGGCCGTGGGCGAGCACCTGCTGATCGGGCTTGCCGCCATTGACGGCCTGCGCGGCCAGCTTTCGCAACTCCATTCCCGTAAGCTCAGGAGCTTCGACGAACCGCCATTCCGCTGACGCGCGGACGACATTGCCGCGCCGCAATTTCCCGGCACCAAGCGTGCAACCCAAATGGAGACCGCCGATGTTTCGTTCGCTTCTCGCCGCCAGCGCCATGACCGCCGCCGTTGCGCTGACCAGTCCCGCCCTTGCCGGAGAACACGCCATGCCCCGCACCATCTCGCTTTCCGGCCATGGCGAAGTCCGTCTTGCGCCGGACACCGGCATCGTCAATCTCGGCGTCGCGAGCCAGGCGCCTGCTGCCAAGGATGCGCTGGCTGCCAACACCGCGGCCATGCAGTCGGTCTTCGCCGCCCTGAAGGCAGCGGGAATCGAGGACAAGGACGTCCAGACCTCGAACTTCATGGTGCAGCCGCGCTATAACTTCAACAACGAGGGCAAGGCGCCGACACTGATCGGCTATGAGGTCTCCAACAGCGTGACAGTGACGGTCCGCAAGCTCGATACGCTCGGCGGCGTTCTCGACGCCGTGGTGCAGGCGGGATCGAACCAGATCAATGGAATCCAGTTCGACACGTCGAAGCCCGATGCAGCGCTCGACGAGGCCCGCAAGCTGGCGGTAGCCGATGCAAGACGGAAAGCAGAAATCTACGCCGCTGCCGCGAGCGTGAACCTGGGCAATGTCCTTTCGATCTCGGAAGGGTCTTTCGCAGCCCCGCCGCAGCCGATGATGCGAACCACGATGAAGATGGATGCCGCAGCACCTGTCCCGATCGCCCAGGGGGAACAGACGCTCGCGGTTGACGTCAACATCGTCTGGGAGATCAAGTAGGACGGCTGCTGTCACAGCTTGCCGGCAGCGCATGATAGAGAATTGTATATGCCCATTGTCGAACGGGACCTCTGGCGACTGCAGTTCTTCGAAGGCGTTGACTGCCCCGACGACGTGCTCATCCCGACGGATGATCCCGATTGCTGGGCCTGGTATCCGCAGCAGCGCTGGATCTACGACAAGCTGAGGATCGCGGAGAGCCAGGGTCTGGCCTGCGGTCCTCACGGCATCCTGCCCGAGCGGTTTCCGGTCTTCTCGAAGCCCATGACAAATCTCAAGGGCATGGGCATCGGCAGCCGCGTCATGCGCACGCCGTCAGACTTCGAGCATGGTTATCAGCCCGGCCACACGTGGATGGAACTCCTGACCGGACCGCATGTCTCGACCGACTGCGCCATCGTCGACGGGACAATCGCATGGAGCCGGCATGCAACGGGTGTTCCTTGGACGGACGGAATGTTCAAGCACTGGACCATCCACGCCGAGCCCATGCCGGAACTCGACTCGCGACTGTCCGGCTGGGTCGGCCGTCACATGCGTGGCTATACCGGCATGATGAACTTCGAAACCATCGGCTGCAGGATCATCGAGGCGCATCTGCGCTTTGCCGATCAATGGTGCGATCTCTACGGTGCCGGCTGGGTCGAGGCGCTGGTGCAACTCTATGCGCAGCAGCACTGGACATTCGCCGACGCTGGGCGGCAAGACGGCTTCTCCATTCCGCTCTTCGCGGCGCATGGGGCAGCCTTCCGCCATCCGCCCGCGGGACTGCAGGCCGAGATCCGCGCCATGAGGTCGGTGACCAGCCTTCAAATCACCTTCCACGAGAACAGGGATCCCGCCGATCATCCGATGCCGCCGGGCGGATTCCGCCTCGGCATCGTGAACTGTACCGACCTTGCCGCCGGCACGGCCGCGCGGCGCAGGCTGGCCAGTGCCTTCCCCGCCGCACTGATCCAGCACCAGGACTAGACGAGCGAGAACAACTGTGCCGGCGGCAGCGGGCCGGCGCCCGGCTGCTCGGGCCAGTGCTTGAAGGTCTGAACGCCACCGGAGTCGCGCAATTCCGCGGTGAGATCCAGATCGACGGTGGCATGGACCCACTGTGCCCGGTTCATCTCGCCCAGGGCGATGATGCCGCCCGGCGGAAGCCCGCGGTCGGACGGCGCGAAGATTCCGGCGGCGCCGGTGTTGTTCTCGCAGGCCAGGCAGAAGGGCGCCGAACCGACAACCGGCGCGTGAACCGTATAGACCTGGTTCTCCAGGGCGCGCGCCACGGCGCCGGTGCGCACCCTCCAGTAGCCCCATTCGGTTTCGGTGTTCGACGGGGCGAGGATGACTTCGGCGCCGGCCTCGGCCAGCGCGCGCGACAGCAGCGGGAATTCGATATCGTAGCAGATGAGCAGCCCGAGCTTCGCGATGCCGATGTCGAAGACCTTGAGCTCGCGCCCGCCGCTGATCCGCCAGGGATCGCGCTCCCAGGGTGTGGGCATGATCTTGTCGAAGCTGCCGCGCCGGCCGGTGGGACCGTAGATATGCGCGACATTCACCGTGTGGCCCGGTCCGCGGCGATGCGGCGCGGAGCCTGCCACGATGGTGACCCCGTGCCTGGCGGCGAGCGCTGAATGCACGCGCTCGAGTTCCGGTATCAGCTCGGACACGGCATCGATCGAACCGTGCAGGTCACGCCCGCGCCCTGCGATGGAGCACAGCTCCATGGCGCCGTATTCCGGAAACACCAGGAGTTCGGCGCCCCGCCCCGCCGCGCTCTCGACCCACGACGTGATCTTGGCTTCGTAGTCGGCAAGCCCCGCGAACTCGGTCAGCGGGTACTGCGCGGCGGCGATATGGAGGGGGCGGCTCATAACTGTCTCATCCAGAATTGCAGGAGCTTTTCCGTTTCGCCTGGCTGGTCGATGTCCTTCCAGGCGAAGCGGGCGATGGCACCATCGACCGGAGCATAGCCGCGCTTGCGCCAGAATCCATCCAGCGGGAGATAGTCCACCGGGCGGAGCGGGTGACAGGCCGGCCGCGCCACGGCGCAGAAGGCCACCTTGCGCGCGCCCAATCGCCGCGCC
>JBGSNJ010000056.1:0-5529 GCA_041739715.1 Aestuariivirga sp. | reverse complement strand
AGGGCGGCTCGACCGGCGCGGGAGGCTGGTCGCCTGCAGCTGGCTCGCGTGTGGCGCTTGGCTCGGTTACGTCCACCATTGCTGGCGCCGGCTGCGGACTGGCCTCGATGGCGGCCCGTTCGACCGGTTCGGGTGCCTTGTCGCGAATGGCACGTTCTGCAGGTTCCAGCGGTGAGAAGTCTGCTTCAACCACCTCCGCGCCATCCGACGCGGTCTGGCTGGCGAGAGGACTGCTTTCGATGTCCAGCAACAGCTCGACAGCGATGGAGGGCGTATCCTCAATCACCTCGCGCTGGTCCACAGGCGCGGCTGCCAGCACCATGCCGAAGGCGAGCACGTGAAGCAGACTGGAGGTAGCGAGGCCGCGCATCGAAATCATGGCTTGGCCGCCTCCTGTCGGGGCGCAGCAGCCAGGCCAAGACGTGAAAAGCCGTTGCCCGACAGTGCTTCGATTACGGCCATGACCTGCTCATACGGTACTTCGCGGTCAGCCCTGACGCGCACCCGTTGTGAACGCTGCTCCATGGGCACCAGCAGAAGCTCGGAGGCAAGAGCATCGATCGCCACCGGACGTTCGCCCAGATGGATCGCGCCATCCGCCTTGATGAAGACCTCGATGGGATGATCTTCGGGAGGCAGCTCCTGCAAGGACGCGCGCGGCAGATCCAATGGGACGCCGACCGTCATCATGGGGGCAGCGACGATGAAAATGACCAGCAGCACCAGCATCACGTCGACGAAGGGCGTCACATTGATCTCGCTGTTCAGCGGGATGCTGCCGCGCATCGTGCTTCGCGCTCGTCCGTGAACCATCATGGCGTGGTTCCCCTCTTGGCGGCGTCACGCGTCACATCAATCAGGATTTCCTGACCCAATTCGTCCAGCAGCCCGAGCGAACCGTTCACCTTTGCCGAGAGCCGGTTGAAGAAGATGGCCGCGGGTATGGCCGCAAAGAGCCCGAGCGCCGTGGCCAACAAGGCCTCGGCAATTCCGGGGGCCACGACGGCCAGGCTGGTGTTCTTGGTCTCGGCGATTGCCGTGAAACTCGCCATGATTCCCCACACGGTGACGAACAGGCCGTCGAAGGGACCCGACGACGCAACGGTCGCGAGATAGGACAGCCCGTGCTCACGCTTGCGCTGCACCTGTGTCAGCACCAGTCGCAGGCGCCCTTCCACGCAGTCGCGCCAGCCCGAGGTGACCGCCGACTGCCGGGCCTCGGCCGTCACCTCGCCGTACAACCGAGCGGCGGCGCCCCTTGGCGTCGCGCCAGATCGTCCGCTGCGATAGGCAGCCACAAACTGGCGATCCTGCCGGACGGACCACCACAGCGAGACGCTGCGCTCGATGATCACGGCCCAGGACAGCACAGAAGCCGCCAGGAGGCCGATCATGATGGATTTGACCACCGGATCGGCCTGCCAGAACAGGCCGAGGTAATCGCCAAGCCCGCCGGTATGTAGGAGTGCCTCGGTCATGTACAGCTCACGTCACGCAACACCCTGCTTCAGTCGCCAAGCCGGCTGGTCAGGGTGAAGAGGAAGCTCCGCCCCGGTGAGTTGCTCGAATCGAGATAGGCCTCGTAGTTCTCGTCGAGCAGATTGTGAACGTTGAACCCGAGCGTGAAGTTTTCGTTGAGGACATAGCTGGAGAACAGGTTCACCAGATTGTAGGCATCGCTGGTCGGTGCGCCTTCCGGTACCCGGTCCTGCGCAGCGACCGCGAACCACTGAACGCCGGCCGTGGCCCTCTGGTCGAGGAAGCGGACGCCGAGGGTCGTGACGATCTTGTCGGCCGGAACGGTCTCCAATGGCTCGCCGGTTGTGTCGTTGTCGCCGCGGATGATGCTGCCGGCCACGCCACCGAAGATCCACCCGGCATCGTAGTTGACCTCCGCTTCGATGCCCTTGAGCGTGGCCTCGGAGATGTTCTGATACTGGTAGACTCCCAGGATCGGATTGTAGACCCCGCCGATGTAGTCATGGACCTTGTTGTGGTAGATGCTGGCGCGAACGGACAGGCTGTCACCGTCGGTCAGCAGGTTCGCGAACTGTCCGGTGACGCCACCTTCGATGTTATGTGCGGTCTCGGGTTTCAGATCGGGGTTGGGCAGGAAGGTGAAGATGGCCGGTGGTGGATGAATGCCGGTGATCAGTGTTTCGGTAATCGCTGGCGCGCGATATCCCTCGGCATAGGTGCCATAGAAGTTGAGCCCGGAGAGTTCCGGTGTCTGGAACGGCTGCAGGATCACCGTGGCCTTGGGCGAGAAATGTGATCCACTGCTGTTGGCTCCGCCGCCTTCGAGGCTATAGGCATCGAAGCGACCGGCCACCACGAGGTCCAGCCAGGCCGCCAGCTCCATCTGATCCTGCATGAAGGCGCCGCCCACGGTGCGCTCGCCGCTCGGCGTGAAGAGATCAGCGGTGCCGGCCGGATCCGTCACATGCACCTTGTCGAGGAAGATGTCGCCGCCTGTGGTGAAGGTGTGCCTGATGAGACCGGTCGCGAAGCGCGACGTGTTGAAGACATCAGTGCCATAGGTATCGATCAAGAAGTTCCGGCTGGTACCGGCGAAGATGCCGTTGACGCGCTCCTGGTCCTGCTCGGTGGAGGTCCAGTAGGCATCGAAGGTCAAGTCGAACCACGGATTGCCGCTGCCGTCCCATTCGTATTTTGTCGCGAGGGTCTTGGCCTTGACGGTGTTGTCATAGATGGTGGGCGATCCGTTGACGAAACTGTCGTTGTTCTCCATGTAGCTGATGTTGATGAGGTGTCCGTCGTCGGGGGTGAAGGTTCCCTTTACCAGGCCAGCAACGATCTCCTGACCACTGTTCGAAACCGTGTCGCCATTGCCATCTTTGTAGTCGTCGGAATTGCGGTAGACGATGTTTCCGAGGACACCGCCATAGTCGGCGAGGCGGGCGGCTGCGATAGTACTGGTGAGGAAGCCATCGCCGTTGGTGTTGTAACGCAGGCGTTCCTGCAGCGCGGCATTCTCGTCTGTGGCGAGGAATGACAGCGCGTCGATCGTCTCGAAGGCGACGACGCCACCGATGGCACCCGACCCATAGACATTGGCAATGGGTCCGCGAATGACCGTCACCTGGCGCATCATTTCCGGTTCGAAGTAGAACATGCCGTTCGCATTGTGGCCGCTGCGCTGGAAGTTCTGCCGTGCGCCATCGATGATCACCGCCACGCGGCCGAAGTCCTGCAGGCCGCGGATGTTGATCGCAGTCGCCGGATCATCGGCGTTCTCAGAGGTCGCGACACCCGGCATGGGCGCCAGCACGTCGCTGACCTTGTTGTCGGCACTGCGCGCCACGTCGCGGTTGGTCGCGATGCTGACGCCGCCGATCACCTCGCTGATGGCCTGTTTCACCTTGTTGACGGTGACGGTGATCAGGTCGAGTTCGGTTTCCTCCTCCGAAGCGGTGGCCGGTTCTTCCGACTCGGATGCTTCCTGTGCCGCTACCGAGATGTTCAGCGCCGCGACTGCGACACCACAAAGAAATAAACGCGATAGACCGCGAAGATGCATGACATGCCCCATGTTCTGTTCTGGTTGAATGGGCTGGCATGCGTCGTTCGGAGCGCAAAGCTGGCGGGAAAAGCATCGAGAACCCCTGCGGTTCTCTTTGCCGCTTGACTCATAGCAATAACCGACTTAATTAGTCAACTACTACATGTGCGTTTTAAATCATTGATTTCATTCGGAACTAGCTGATTGCCACGTTCCGCGGCAACGGAGTCCCGAGATGTTCAGCAAGACAGCCACGACACCGCCCGATCCCAAAGATCGATCCGGCGCGCCTCAGGAGGAGGCCGCAACCCACTCCAGCGACGCCCTGTTCCGCGGACAGAAGGAAATCCGCATCGATCATCAGGGCTATGCCTATCGCCTGCGCATCACGCGCAGCGGCGGCCTGATTCTTAACAAGTAGGAGCGGGCAACATGGTGTACTCCTTCTGCGCATCGCGGCGCCGGTTGCTGCTGGGCGCGCTCGCAATTGCCGCAAACCCTCAATCAGCCCTTTCGGGTACAATCATCGACGCAAAAGGGATCGAGGTCACGACACGGTCGCCGCGACGCATCATTTCCATCGGCAGTTCGGTTACGGAAATCATCGTGGCACTGGGCGATGCTCAGGCGATTGCCGCTATTGATTCAACCAGCCGCACGGTCCCCGAGGTTGCGAAGCTGCCCGACATTGGCTACCTGCGGAGCCTCAGCGCCGAAGGCGTGCTGTCGCAGTCGCCCGACCTGATCTGTGCCACCAGCGACGCCGGACCGCCGGATGTGATCGATACGTTGCGCGCTTCCGGCGTGCCGCTCGCGCTCATTCCGCACGTTGTGACCGTCGAGGGCATCTGCGACAAGATTGCGCTGCTCGGCGTGCTGATCGACAGGAATGCTGAGGCCCAAGGCCTCATCACAGAGGTCCGGCAATCGGCCAAAGATCTCGAGAACAGAATGGCGGGGCTCGACACGCGTCCCGGCGTGCTCTTCATCCTGAGCCTTGCTGACAACCGCATGATGGCAGGTGGACGGGACACAGCTGCCGACTCGGTCATCACCATGGCCGGCGGACGCAACGTGGCTGGGAGCATGACGGGTTACAAGCCATTGTCGCTTGAAGCATTGATGCAGGATCCTCCCGAAGTGGTGATCATGATGCAGGGCATGGGCCTGCCGCCCAAGGCAGAAGAGATCTTTGCACTGCCAGGCCTTGCCGATTCCCCGGCGGCGAAGCGCCGGGCCCTTCACATATTCGACGGATCCTATCTGCTTGGCTTCGGTCCGCGCACCATCGCGGCAGCCGGGGAACTCGCGCGGTTGCTTCATCCCGGCCTCGCGCCGTGACGGGTTTCCAGCTGAGCATCAAGACAGGTCGGTTGAACGGCTTCGGCGAAACCGCACGGGCCATGGCCATCGTCGCAGGACTGCTGACCCTTCTGGCCATCACTGCGGTGGTGTCCGTCATGAATGGCGCTGTCGATATCGGGCCCGGCGAGGTCTGGGCGGCCCTCGTCAATCCGGCGGCGGCCAGCCCGCGCGACGCGGTGATCGTCTGGTCGGTGCGGCTGCCGCGAACCTCGATGGCGTTGCTTGTCGGAGCATCGCTGGCGTTGAGCGGCGCCATCATGCAGGGCCTGTTTCGCAATGCTCTGGCAGATCCTGGCCTGACCGGCGTGTCATCCGGCGCAGCGCTCGCCGCGGTGACGATCATCGTCCTCGGCCAGAATCACTTCGGCCACGCGGCACTGAACTTCCTGCCGTTCGGCGCCTTTCTTGGCGGGCTTGCGGTGACGGCGTTGCTTTATGCCATTTCAACCCGCTCCGGGCGCACGTCGGTGGCGCTCATGCTGCTCAGCGGCATTGCGCTGGGCGCGATTACCATGGCGGCGACCGGCCTGCTGATCTTCATCAGCAGCGAGCAGCAGCTGCGCGAACTGACCTTCTGGAGCATGGGCAGCCTGGCGGGCGCGACCTGGGCCAAGGTGGCAAGCGTCGCCACCTGCCTGCTG